>JAPLRL010000056.1:0-32825 GCA_026399205.1 Gammaproteobacteria bacterium | reverse complement strand
TATCGGGTTATGCTTACCGATGAAGTTAGATGCAACACCCTTCGAGACGGCGCGTTAAGCTTCAGTGCCATTGATTTAGATAGAGTATGCGCCTCCTCAGGGCGAACGGACATTGGAGCGGAAAATGGCTAAAGTCCAGGAAAAGTAGCCTGGATTTCGCTGCGCTGCATCCAGGCTATCATCATTAACTGAGTGGCGTTAAGAGGCTTGTTTCTTTCTGTATAACACCAAAATCAACCCAATCGCTTGCACGCTTTCAGCATGCAGTTCTTGGCAGATGGTTTGTGCCAGAGTGACGCGTGCTTCTTTGTCTTGTTTCGTGAGTTTGACTTTAATCAGCTCGTGGGCTTCTAAGGCAATATCAATTTCTTGCATGACAGCAGGGGTTAGACCTTTTGCGCCTAAGAGCACGACAGGTTTGAGTATGTGAGCTTTTGCTCTTAAGAGATGACGTGTAGCGGAAGATAGCATGGTGTTTTTTTGCTCGATTAAGAAGTTTGGCAGATTAACACATTGATCTCAATTAAGGAAGCGTAGGGTGGATACGTCGCCTGATAACTTTTAGCAATCGGTAAGCTCAATGCTAGGCTCCTTTGTCCGCCCTACGTACTTCTGCTCGCCAAGACGAACTCTACCGCGTATGATGACATCTATATATCTACCATATCGTAACCCCATCATGACCCAACAAGAACACCTAGTCTCCATTCTACGCGAGCTCATCCAATTCCCCTCCATCACGCCATTAGACGCCGGTTGTCAAGACTATCTTGCGCAACAGCTCACTGCGTTGGGGTTTGACTGCGTTCGTTATGATGCAGCACCTGTTTCAAATCTCTATGCCCAATATGGCACCGGTTCTCCGCTGTTGGTTTTTGCAGGCCATACGGATGTGGTGCCGCCGGGGGATTTAAACGCGTGGGATACGCCGCCTTTCGAACTGACCGAAAAAGATGGGTTTTTATATGGGCGTGGGGTTGCCGATATGAAAGGCGGACTCGCTGCCATGCTTGTGATGGCAAAAGAACTCGTGCAAAACCATGCTGAATTGAATGGTAGTCTTGGTTTTTTAATCACCAGTGGTGAAGAGGGCGATCAGTTTGATTTGGGTACACCGGTTCTGATGCAAAAACTACAAGAACAGGGTATTTGTCCTGATTATTGTATTGTGGGTGAGCCATCGAGTGAAAAACGCTGTGGAGACACCCTTAAAATCGGTCGACGAGGATCACTCACCGCATCGATTGTGATCCAAGGAAAACAAGGGCATGTGGCTTATCCACAGTTAGCGGATAATCCGATTCATCGAGCAAGTCACGCCATTGCCGCATTAGCCGATTTGGTGTTAGATGAAGGCAATGCTTATTTTCCGCCGTCTACTTTACAAATTACGCAGATACAAGCAGGCAGCGGAGCCAATAACGTCATTCCGGGGCAATTGAGCTTAAGCTGCAATGTGCGGTTTAATACAGAGCAAAATGAAACGATCTTAAAAGACCTGATTGTAGCCTGTTTTACCCAATATCAACTGAACCCTGTGATTCAATGGCGCTTAAATGGCTTACCTTTTTTAACGTCTCAAGGTCGGCTTTTAGAGGTCACGCGTGAAGTGATTCAACAGCATTTGCAACAAGAACCTATTTTATCGACCAGTGGCGGAACATCTGATGGTCGATTTATTGCGCCGTATGGTACAGAGGTGATTGAGCTCGGATTGTGTAACGCGACCTTGCACCAGGTTAATGAGCGGATCGCTTCTGAGTCATTGCTGCAGTTGACTCAGTTGTATCTTGGAATTGCTGAGGGGTTGTTAAAAGGCCGTAGGGTGGACAAAGGAGCCTAGCGTTGAGTCTCCCGATTGCGAGAAACTATTAGGCGACGTGTCCACCGGTGGCTCGGAACTAGCTAGCTCCTAGTCACCGGTGGACACGTCGCCTGAAGTTTTATACCAATCGACTAGATCAATGCCAGGCTCCTTTGTCCACCCTACGAGCATCCTGCTATTGGCGCAGATCAGTGATTTTAGTAGCTGGTTCTTCATCCCCTTTGGCGGCCTGGGTTATATCCCTCATCTTTTGTTTATAATCAACGGTAGTCGCGGTCGTATTGGTTGTTTTTGTTTGTAGGACTGGCTTAGGCACAGTCGTAATATCTCTTGAAAAGCTTTGTTCACGCAGCGAGCTCGAAGGTGCAATGGGTGCATTCATTTTTTCGCCCCAATCCACATGCCCATGTTGCCATGAACATTGTTTTGTTTCTAATAAGGACAGCTTCGTTTGTTTTTCAATTAAATATAAAATACGGGTATCAAATTGTGCCAGTTGTACAGACTCAAGATGGGGTGGGATGCCTAATGTATGTAAGGCAGCTGCTGTGAGGGTACCTGTTACTCGCTGCCCCTCTGAATTCATCAATGCATAGGTTAATTGATTGTCTTTCCATTGGAGTTGAACGGTTTTTTCTACAAGAGGATGCATGGCGTTATCATTAAACGCTACGTTGTATAATGGCAGTGTTTTTTCTGAAGTCAGTGAGGATAATAAGGTGATATGACTCTCTCGGTAAGGGCTGTTTTCGGTTGGGGTGTAGCCTGATAAATCATGCTCACTACGTTTGGTGTCTAGAAACAATTGAATGCGCTCACAGCCCATATTGAGCGCATGGGCCTCGATGGTGCTCATGAGTTGCTCGAAATAAGCGGGGTAGTCTTTTAAGTCTTGTCCTAAGGGGCTGTCCACAAACAGTGTTGGAATTTGCTTGCCATCTTTGCTAGTGAACCCAACGGAACAATGGAGTAATCCTTTTTTGACCACGGGTGTTTTTTTGCTTGAATCAATAATTTCATAAGCAAATCGTCTGGTTTCTTCAGCTAAAGCAAAACTAACACGGTTGACCGAATGTCTTTTGTTTCTGGTGAGAAGGCACGAATTGTAACGGTCTGTGATGCGAAACGCTTGGACTAAATTTGTTTTAGTGGGATAAAGTTTCACCTCAATCGATGCTTTTTGTTTTTCTCTGGCCGGGTTTATGTGAGTGGTGATGTCGGTGACTTGATCAATGAGCTCATGCAATGCCGCGTAAGTTGGGTCGGCTCGCATGGTTTTAAAATCAAGTTCGCTGAGATTATCCATATTGGCTTGTTTAAGCCCGTGTCCTCCTTTTTTGGTAAGGAGTTGAAACTTATTTTTTGCCAAGGCTGAATTGAGCGTTTTCATCCGTTTGTCTAGTTCTCTTAGCAGCGGCGATGGCTCGGGTTTGGGAGGAGATGCGCGATCGAATTGTTCAAAGTTAAAATTGTCTTTAATATGCACGGCTTGATGCGGATCACGCTCAAATCGAGCAGCGTGAACTAAATCGCGCCTAAACAAATCAAAGGTATACGCTTGACTTGCATAGGGTTCCTTATCTGCAAAATGAAATAGATAGTATAATTTTGCAGCCATGGGGCTTGCATTGAGTTTTTGTGCTTGTTCTAACAACGGGAGTCCGGTGAGCTCTTGCTCTAGGGCAATAAATTGCTGGCGTAAGGTTTGAAAGGTTGTT
Source organism: Gammaproteobacteria bacterium (assembly GCA_026399205.1). Lineage (GTDB taxonomy): Bacteria > Pseudomonadota > Gammaproteobacteria > Legionellales > Legionellaceae > 2-12-FULL-37-14. Next base: position 29,282 of record JAPLRL010000056.1, on the reverse strand, counting down.
TCTAATGAGTCATGTTGGGCCGATTGGGTTTTGATCCATTGAATGAGTTCAGGATCGGGATACATGTTTCCATAATGTTGATAGAGATGTGAAGCGATGGCAAATGATTGCTCATCTTGAAATTGGACTAATTTTGATAATAATCCCAATTCTTGGCATTTTTTAAAAATCGCATTAAATGCAGCACGATCACTTGGATTGCTAGGGAAATCGAGTTGCATGAGTTGTTGTAGCATTTTATCAATATACACTTCCATATGAGGTAAATCATTGGCTCTTAGGTGTTGTAGCAGGTCATGGTAGGCCTGTATTTTTTCGCTATCCGTGCAGGTGGCACATTGCTTGATGTAGAGATCAAACTGGTTTTTATAGAGATCTAAGGTATTTTTATGACCTACTTTGATGTTCTTGTCTTTAAATTGATAGAGAATGAGAAGGATATTTTTTCGGTCAGTTAGACTTTGTGGCGGATGTTGCTCAAGATAGGTCTGCAATTGTGTTAAAAAATGGAGTGTAAGGTGCGCCGGATTTTGTGCTGATCCGCGGAGTAAGGCTAGAATAATTTGCTGGGTTTTATGTGCTAATACGGTGGATTGAGGGGCTCCTGCAAGAGAGTCTTGGTATTGAATATTAAATTTTAAAATATCCTCGATGGGTAAATGCAATCCTTTCGCAATCAACTGTGTTTCATTGAGTTTAGCTAAATCCCCCATCGCGTGGATTTGTACAGGTTCTGGCGCTTGGAGGACTTGTTTTTCTGCTAGATAATCATGCATCTTGCAAAATAAGGCAATGGGGTTATGAGACACCATTTTATTGGTAATCAACTGCTGACTATAGTGGTTAAACGCATCTGTGAGACGCTCGGTGTGATCGGCTGAAGGGCTCTCATTTGAGGCAGATAGGGCTTGGTATACTTGATGTTCTAGTTGGCCTGTTTGTGTTGAGAGATCAAGTGCTGGTTGAGGTAAGTCTTGAAGTGCTGCATAAGCCTCGTCGAGTTGTTCAGGATGAGTTTCAAGGTGATTAAATAAGTCTCGCGCAGATCTTTTTTCTTGGTTTAAGCGTGCGACTTCGTCTGCGTAATCGTTGCCTTCTTGTCGGCTTGTTTTATCAGCAGGATAGGGCTCGACAACGTAATCTAGCTTTTTGATCAAGTCCTCGCGCTTGAGGGCGCCGACTTGGACCAATTTAGCGCCAATGATGGTGAGGTGTTGAATGAGGTTGGGGTCGACATGCCGCGTTCGTCTATTCATTAAGGCATAATCACAACATCGGTTGAATTCTTTTAAAAAGCGTTGGCCCAAGTAAAGATCAGCAAGATCTACGGTTTGCACCAAGGGTGCGTTTTCGGATAAGTCGTGTTGAAGGGCTTGAAGTTGGGGTTGAAACGCGGCAGGAAATTGCGCTTCATTGAGCCAGACAACGCCAGATTCAAAATGGTATGGCATGAATGTATCATAAGTGGATAAAAAGTGTTCCAGCTCATCTTGTTTGTGCGCCTGCAACTCGCCATCGTTCGCGCTTTTTCCTACGCCTAAAGTGAGCTCGTCTTGTTTTGCATAGTGGAACATCCCAAGACATTCAAAGAGAGAGTGATAGCCACCACCGACTAAAAACGAACTGCAAGACAAGGCAAACTGTTGATATTCTTCTGGCGTCAGTGGTGTCGTTTGCTCAGCAGCGGCGAGAGCGACTAACATGACACTCACAGAGCCTGATGCGCCACTTGCACTGGCAAATTGACCTAATTGTTGTGCGAGGTTAAATCCATTTGCATGTTCGTTAATATCAAAAGATATTTTTTGAAAAGATTGATGATGTTGCAAGCGCTCTTGAATGGCCTCGGGTAGGGTGTGTACAGCCTCGTCAGTTAAAATACCAATAGATGACGATTGCACTCGCTCTCGTTCTCCTTGTCGACCGCGATAAGCAGGATTGTTGAAAAATCCCTCTGGTTTGACTTTTTTTGCGACGCTCAATATCTCACTTTTCTTTTGAGGTGACATGATGTCATCGTCAAGATGTTGAATTGACGCTGGGTAATCGGTGAGTGCGCCACCTATACATTTGATGGCTAGTGTTTTTTTAGCAAAATCATCTTGGTTTTGTGTGGATGACGCAACAAACTGATTAAACTCAGTAGCGCGTTGTTTCAGGAGGTTAATGTGTTCAAGATTCAAGCTGCCGACTTGTAATTGTTTGATATCAAAGCGTTGTTCTGGGCCAATGGTTTCAAACTGACCTGGCATGCTTGTGTCATAAATGACTTTATACACAAAGTTGATGATGGCTTGATCTTCAGGTTTTAAATGATTTAAATCGAGTGCCATGAATTTTTGATATAGATTTTGCCAAATGGGTTGTATGTTGGCTAACACTTTGGTTGTGGTGGCAACAAAGGCGCTTGGGTTTTTTAAGATATCGGCAGCAATGCAAGAGTCTAAAATGGCTGAGTAAGTCGCGGGTGCAAGGGGTTGTTGAGCAGGAAAGCGGGCTTGATCCGTGCTTAATGCAGTTTGAGTCGGGCTGGATATCGGCGTTCTTTTACCCATATTGATGATTTAATTAAGCATATAGGTTAACTATAGACTATTAAATCTTTTAATGATCATCTGACGTGGTGTGGTGATGTGGTGATGTGGTGATGTGGTGATGTGGTGATGTGGTGATGTGGTGATGTGGTGATGTGGTGATGTGGTGATGTGATGACGTGGTGACGTGATGACGTGATGACGTGATGACGTGATGACGTGGTGATGTGGTGACGTGGTGATGTGGTGATGTGGTGATGTGGTGATGTGGTGACGTGGTGATGTGGTGATGTTCGTAGGGTGGACAAAGGAGCCTGGCGTTGAGCCTCCCGATTGCGAGAAGCTATTAGGCGACGTGTCCACCGGTGGCTCGGAACTAGCTAGCTCCTAGTCACCGGTGGACACGTCGCCTGAAGTTTTATACCAACCGATTAGATCAACGCCAGGCTCCTTTGTCCACCCTACGAACATCCCACGAACATCCCACAAACACCCCACGAACACCCCACGAACATCCCACGAACATCCCACAGAGCCCCGGCACAGCCCCACCCCAACAGCCCTTATGGATAATTCACAGTTTGAGGATCATCTATCGCAATCGTCACCGGCTGCAACCAAGTGGGTCCAGGAAAAGTATAGATAACCCCAGGGGTGGGGTTATTACCAGGGCCATCAGGATTATATAAAGGCTGATAACCACCAGATGCAGGAATATTAACCGCGGTGATGTTGGACATGGCCGCTCGATCGCCTTTTAAAATAATATCTATGTAATTATCTCTATCTGCGACGTAAGCATCATTATAAAGCGTGCCTGCTTTACCTAAATCAGCAAGGCCGACAACTTCTATGGTGCCATTCGGAAACGAATAAGGGACACCTGTTGCTGTTAACCAGGTAATCACCCCACCATGGGTGGCTTGGACTTGAAAAAACGTTGCGAAATCGGTGGGTAAAATCGCTGCAACGCCATCGGGGGAGGTGCCTGCGGTGGTATAAATGCGTAATCGATATTGTGCATCTGCCCCATAATAGGAGGTCCCGCCGTTAGGAACATCCTGGCTAAATAGTACAGGTGCATCTTGCCCTACATCATTCATCACACTGAGTTTGGCACCAATGAGTTTTGGACCGCCGCCGGTTACATAAGGATTGCCGCAGGACTTGGTCAAACCCACTGCGCTCACCGGCCCGTGGGGTCCGACCAGCATCATGGTGGTTCCATTGTCAACAACGGTAAATTGAATGGGATAAACAGCGCCTGGTGTGCCTGGTGCGAGTCGATTCCCAAATTGGCCAAAAATAACGACGCAACTGCGTTTATTGTATAACAAATTAGGTGTAATCGATGCCACTTGTGGTTGCACAATTTCTCCGGTATTTAACGTGAGGCGAAAATCGGTGGGGTTGACGGTACTTGGGAGCACGGGCCAAGAAAAACAAATGGGCATGGCATCGGCATGGTCGGTTGGGTAGCCAAAGCCAAAGGCGACGTTTTGCGGCGTTGCCGCGGTGGTGTACGCAGCAAAACTTGCACCTGGTGTGGTAATGCTTTCCCAGGCACCACCGGCTGCGATAACCGCATCTTCGGTTCCTTGAACGCCCTCAATTCCTTCGAATCCATAGTTAGCTGCTAAAATTTCAGGGGTGTCTCCCCATAGATCGGCATTGATTAAGATATCTTGCATTAGCGATTGGTAGGCAGGTGTTGGCGGTGCGATGACGCGAACATGCAGCACATCAGCGGCCGTATTCACCCCAGCACAGCTGGTGCCATCACTCCAACAGGCCATCAAGACTTTGGGCCCGTCGCCATTGATGATGCTCCCTACAGGGAGTCCTTCGGGAGAAATGGTTAACGTTAAGGTACAGCTTTCGCCTGGTGCTAAGGTAAAGGTCGTACTCGCCCCACAACCTGTTGGGTTAATGGAGGTATTTTCTGGCATGGATGTAAATGAGGCATTTACCGCGCTGATCGAATTGTTATTGGTGACTTGATATATAGCATGGACGGGAAATCCGATGGCCACCTGAGTAGGAAGAATGGTATTCGGTTGTTCAATAATGGTAAAAGGTAAAATCCCTGTAGGTGCGGCGTAGGTTAAGCCCCATGGGTTGAAAACACTCAACGCGCACGTGATGAGGAAACGAATCGTGACCATGCTTAAGATCCTCTATTTAAAAAAACAATTTAACTGAATCAATACAGTATTGAGGTATAAATGAGACTGATTTAATACATTAGAAACTGGGGTGTTTCTAATTGCACCTTGACCGAGCCCCACACTTCCTAGATCAGAAAAGCGATATCCAAGTCCTATGGATAGCTCTGGCTTAATAAACAGGTCGACACCGAGACCTGCGGTATAGCTAAAGGATGTGGTGGTGTTATTGGTATAAAAAGGAGTGAGGGTAAGATAATTGGGTACGGTTGTTGCATACTGTTGGGCTTTGTTAAATCCGGCGCCAATGCCAGCGATGAGATAAGGCGCATATCGATTGCGCCAAAGATGTTCAAGTTTCGCTTCAGCTAAGAGTTGCGCGCCTTGAATTGAATAGCTATAACTGGCTTCATAATAGGGTTGTGAAATGCCTTGTTGCAACGTGCCATTGACTTGCATGCTGGTGTAGGGATGATAGCTCACGCCTAATTGTAGGGTGTTGAATGGGGTGAGAGGGATGTTTTTACTTAAGGATACGCCATAGCGCAGAGGCGTATCGGTGTGATGATATGGGGTGTAAATAAAGGTGCTGTAACCTAATGGGAATGTTATTGCATTGCCCAGCGACGTGGTTTCAGAGAGGCCTAGATCGAGGCCCAAGACATACTGTGGTACATCGTTATTGGCAAAGAGAGGGGAATAAGTTAGACAAGAAAATGCAACCCCAATAAACCCTTGCTTAAGGCATCCGTAATAGTTCATTTAAACCCGTCTTTTGTTTAGTTTTAAGATCAACCTGCTTAATAATAATGGCAGCATACAAACTATGTGTCCCATCTTTACTCGGTAAACTACCAGGGACGACAACCGATCCTGCTGGTACGCGGCCATAAAAAATCTCACCGGTTTCTCGATGATAAATTTTTGTGCTTTGTCCAATGAATACGCCCATGGAGATCACGGAGCCCGTTTCAACAATCACGCCTTCGACGATTTCTGAACGTGCACCAATAAAACAATGATCTTCAATAATGGTTGGCTGGGCCTGAATGGGTTCGAGTACTCCGCCAATCCCCGCACCTCCCGATAAATGCACGTTTTTACCGATTTGTGCACAAGAGCCTACGGTTGCCCAGGTATCAATGAGGGTACCGCTATCGACATACGCACCGATATTAATATAAGACGGCATGAGTACGGTTTGTGGGCCGATATAGGCGCCTTTTCTGACCATGGCATGGGGGACCACTCGAACTTGTGATTCTGCAAAACTTGCTGTTGTTTCTTGCGTATATTTGAGGGGGACTTTGTCATAAAACTGACAAAAATCTGCTTCAATGACTGACGACGGGGTGAACCGAAAAAAAAGAAGAATCGCTTTTTTTAGCCATTCATGGACTTGCCAGCTGCCGTCTATTTTTTCTGCAACTCTTAGTTTGCCTTGGTCTAATTCTTGAATGACTTGGTCTATTGCTTGTTTGAGCGCAGGGGTTGCCTGTGTCAGCTGTGCTGCGAATGCGTCTTCAATCTGTTGTTGGTATGGATGCATGAAAAATTACCATTTATTGTAAAGCTTGCTGCAAATCATGCATCAAATCATCTACATGTTCAATCCCCACAGACAGCCGTACCAAGCCATCCTCAATCCCTAATGTTTTGCGGAGTTCTGCAGGAATAGAGGCATGGGTCATGATGGCGGGGTGCTCGATTAAACTTTCTACCCCACCTAGACTTTCGGCTAGGGTGAAAAGCTTGCAGCGAGAAAGAAATGCTTTGGTTTCTTCAAGTGAGAGATTGAGAACCACAGAAATCATTCCGCCGAACATCGGCATTTGTGTTTGCGCCAATCGATGTTGTGGGTGAGATGTAAGCCCTGGGTAAATCACCTGTTTAACCTTGGCATGTGACTCAAGCCAGGTTGCGAGGGTGAGTGCGCTTTGGCAATGACGCTCCATTCTTAAGGGAAGCGTTTTTAAACTTCTGAGGACCAGAAAAGAATCAAAGGGCCCTAAGATGCCACCGCAGGAATTTTGTAAAAAATGAACGTGTTCGGCTAAGGCTTGATTATTCACCACAACTACACCACAGACGACATCGGAATGGCCATTTAAATATTTGGTCCCGGAGTGCACCACGATATCACAACCTAATTCTAAGGGGCGTTGTAAAAAGGGAGTCGCAAAGGTGTTATCGACCACGGTAAGTAAATCATGTTTTTTAGCCAGTGTTGCAATGGCTTTGATATCCACCAGTCTTAACATCGGGTTAGTGGGAGTTTCTAACCAAATGAGGCGGGTTTCAGGGCGAATATGGGCGAGTAAGGCCGCTGGATCGCGTAAATCAACAAAGGAAAATTGTAAGTGATTGGTTCGTGTTTTCACCTTATCGAACAGCCGAAACGTACCGCCATAGAGATCATCCATAGCAATGACATGATCGCCATGGTCGAGTAAATCAATCACTGTATTAATCGCCGCCATCCCTGAACCAAAAGCAAATCCATGGGTGCCGCCTTCAAGTGAAGCCATGCAATCTTCTAGTGCTTGCCGCGTTGGGTTTTGGGTGCGTGAATATTCATACCCTTGATGGACGCCGGGTGAAGATTGTCGATAAGTCGATGTTGCATAAATAGGGGTCATGACAGCGCCCGTGGAGGGATCGGCGTGTTGACCTGCGTGTATGGCTCGGGTTTCAAAGGCGGGTTTTGTCATGGTGAGATCGTTGTGGGGGGAAGTTAGGAAAGTATACACGTCGATGATCATCTTTGCGAGAGACCGTAGGGTGGACAAAGGAGCCCCATGATGAGCTTGCAGAATACTGCGCTCTTTCGGGCGACGTGTCCACCACCACTCGGGTCTGTTCGAGCACTTCAGGCGGTCCGAGTGACCGGTGGACACGTCGCCTTTTAGTTTCTGCTAATCGATAACATCTGCGTTAGGCTCCTTTGTCCACCCTACGGTACTTGACGTTTTCTATATTTTACTCCTATAGTGTAGTAAAGTGGGATAGAATAGAAAAAAGTGGAGAAAAGTGGGAAACTCTTTTCTCATGCGATAGAGGGATGGTGACACATGTTTCGTGGCATTAATGTGATGACAGTCGATGCGAAAGGTCGCTTAGCCGTGCCGACTCGTTATCGTGATGTGCTCAGTCGCCAACATGATGGTGCGATGGTGGTGACCATTGACACAGAAGAAACCTGTTTGTTGCTTTATCCTAAACTCGCATGGCAGACCATAGAAGAAAAATTACAAAGTTTACCGAGCTTTAATCCGGTGGCTAGACGAGTGCAACGGTTATTAATTGGACATGCAACGGATGTAGAGTTAGATGGCAGTGGGCGGTTGTTGCTTTCGCCAGAATTAAGAGAGTACGCACGCCTAGATAAGCGTGTTGTGATGATAGGTCAAGGGAATAAGTTTGAGATTTGGGATGAAACGTTATGGCAGGCTCGCCGGGATGCTTGGTTAAAAGAAGCATCGCAAGGTGAAGGTGAGTTGCCGGATGAAATGAAAACCATTTCTTTATAAGGAAGAGATGACATGTTTATGCATGAGCCCGTGTTATTGCAAGAAGCATTAACTGGCTTAGAAATCAAACCCGACGGCATTTATATCGATGCAACGTTTGGGCGCGGGGGGCATGCCCGTGAAATTTTATCTCGATTGTCAAACAAAGGACGTTTGTTGGCGATTGATCAAGATTTAGAAGCCGTTAATTACGCAAAAACCCATTTTGGTACAGATGAACGCGTGTGGGTACGCCACGGCTCGTTTGCGCAAATTCAAGCACTGGCAACTGAATTAGGCTTACAAGGGCGTGTTGATGGCATTTTATTTGATTTAGGGGTTTCTTCTCCGCAACTCGATAATCCTGAACGTGGGTTTAGTTTCATGCGTGCAGGTCCTTTAGATATGCGAATGAATACAGAAGCTCCAATGACCGCAGCCACGTTTGTGAATACCGCGGCTGAAAAAACCTTGGTTGAAGTGTTTCAAGACTATGGTGAAGAACGGTTTTCACGGCGCATTGCAAAAGCCATTGTGCTTGCAAGACAAACGCAGCCTATCATGCAAACACAAGTATTAGCCGAAATCGTGAAAGCAGCCCATCCGCGATGGGAAAAACACAAACACCCCGCAACTCGGGTCTTTCAAGCGATTCGTATTTATATTAATCAGGAGTTGGAGGATTTAAAAACGGGATTAAAAGGGGCATTAGAGCTGCTGGTTTGCGGTGGGCGGATGGTCGTGATTAGCTTCCATTCGTTAGAAGATCGCATCGTGAAACAGTTTATGAAAAAACTAACTGAGGGTAATGCGCCACCACGAGGCGTCCCTGTGAGGGCGGCAGAGATTCAAGTGATCTTTCGGTCTATTGGGCGGGCCATTAAGCCAACTCAAGAGGAAATGAAGCGAAATGTGAGGGCACGGAGTGCCGTGATGAGAGTAGGGGAGAAATTAGCATGAACGCAGCAGCGAGGGTGATTCATCAAAGTAATGTGTTTACAGGACATTGGTTTGCGATGCGTCTATCTAAAGACCAAGGGGCAATGTTTTTTCTGGTGGGTTTATTATTGCTCTCTTGTTTGGCGATTGTGTATGTCACCAATGAATACCGCTTTGCCTTAAGTGAATTAGAGTCAGCGCAAAACCAGTTTCATGAACGTCAAATGGAATGGGGGCAATTGTTGCTTGAGCAGGCCAGTTTATCTACGCCTGGGCGCGTTGAAGAGTTGGCGTCTCAGCAATTGGGCATGCACTTGCCGGCTGCGCAAGTGATGTTGGTGTTGCATTCCAAATGAAACCGGTAGGGCATGTTGCGCGCTTGAGTGTGATGGTGGTTATTTTTGTCATGTTCTTGGTGATTTTGATTTGGCGCATGCTCGATTTGATGGTGTTAGACCGGCAGTTTCTAAAACATCAAGGCGATGCGCGTAGCCTTAGGGTGATTGATATTCCGGCGTATCGAGGCATGATTACTGATCGAAATGGGATTCCTTTAGCAGTCAGTACCCCTGTACAATCCGTATGGGTGAATCCTAAGGTGTTTCAGCCAACAGCTCCCCAATTAAAGGCATTATCTAAACTGTTGCAGACACCTGAAAAGAGGTTATTGCAAGTTGTTCATCACTATCAAAAACGTGAATTTTTGTATGTTAAGCGACAGCTACCGCCTGCTTTGGCTGAAAAAATACAAGCGCTGCATATTCCTGGCATGAACTTTCAGCAAGAATATAAACGCTATTACCCCCAAGTAGACAGTACCGCGCAATTGGTTGGTTTTACCAATATTGACGATCAAGGCCTAGAAGGCATCGAGCTCGCCTATCAAGAATGGCTCATGGGAAAAAACGGTAAAAAGAAGGTCATTAAAGACAGGATGGGGCGTGTGGTGGAAGAGCTTGAGTTACTGCAAGCAGCACGCCCCGGACATAACTTAACCTTAAGCATTGATAGTCGCATTCAATATTTGGCTTATCATGCATTGGCTAGAACATGCCGTCAATTTGAAGCAAACTCAGGATCTCTGGTGGTCTTAGATACACAAACCGGCGAAATATTGGCGGTGGTGAATTATCCTTCATTTAACCCCAATGCACGGTTTCGCTATACCCGTGCAGATTATCGTAATCGGGCGGTGGTTGATTTGTTTGAACCAGGCTCAGTGATTAAGCCGTTTAGTATTGCAAGTGCCTTAGAAACCGGCAATTTTACACCGCACACCGTGATTGATACGCGCCCGAGTTGGATGGTTGTTCATGGTCACGTGATTCGAGATGTTCATGAGTATGGCGTATTAGATGTGACCGGCGTGTTAGAGCAATCTAGCAACGTAGGGGTCTCTAAAATGGTCTTGGTGAGCCCGCCTGAGCAATTGTTGAATGTATTAAAGCGGGTTGGATTTGGAGAGCGCACCGAAAGCGGTTACCCAGGGGAAAGCGATGGAACCATCGCTGATCTGAGACAAATGAATCCCTTTGTTTTATCTACGGTGAGTTTCGGATACGGGCTTTCCGTGACGGCATTACAGCTCGCTAAGGCGTATTTGGTGTTTGCTAATGAGGGGATGCGCCTTCCGGTCACCCTGATTGCAGGGCAATTACCCGAACATAGAGAGCGGGTGTTAACCGCAAAAACGGCAGGAGAAATGCTCTTGATGATGGAATCAGTGATGGAGCGTGGGACTGGCCGTGGGGCAAGAATTCCAGGCTATCGTGTAGCGGGAAAAACAGGAACGGCAAGAATCGCCGGTAAAAATGGCTATGAAGAGCATCGGCATATTGCGAGCTTTGTGGGGATTGCGCCGGTCAGTCAACCCCGCATTATCGTGGTTGCTGTGGTTCACGAACCCAGCAAACACGGGTATTATGGGGCAGCGGTCGCCGCACCCTTGTTTTCTGAAGTGATGTCGGGTACGTTGCGCATTTTAAATATTCCACCGGATAAATAAATGGATTTATCAACTTGTTTAGCCCCTTGGGCGAAAGAGCCCATTTCTCCTTGTGATAGTCAACGGCTCGTGAATGATAGTCGCAAAGTGCAGCCTGGGGATGCGTTTTTAGCGTATCCTGGGGCAGTGGTGGATGGGCGTGATTATATACAACAGGCGATTCTTCAAGGTGCCAATGCGATTATTTATGAGCCCAAAGGCAGTGACGCGTTAAAGGTGAATGTTCAAGATGCGGCGGTGCCCCTGATTCCTATTGAGAATCTGGCGGCGTTACTCAGTGAGATTGCAGCGCGCTTTTATGCTTATCCTGCGAATAAGTTAAAACTCATTGGGATCACAGGAACCAATGGGAAAACCACCACAGCATATCAGTTAGCGCATGCCTATACCTTATTAGGGAGCCCTAGTCGTTATATTGGCACCTTAGGAGAGGGTGCTGTGCCTACACTTAGCCCTTTAGTCAATACCACACCTGATGGTCTTTGTTTACAACAGTTATTTCATCACTATGTCAGCGCAGGGGTTGAGCGGGTATGTATGGAAGTCTCGTCGCATGCTTTGAGCTTAGGGCGCGTGAGCGGATTGCCTTTTCAGCAGGCGTTGTTTAGCAATTTGACTCGCGAGCATTTAGATTTTCATCAGACGATGCAAGCCTATAGCGAGGCAAAAGCCTTGTTGTTTGCGACTGAGGGGCTGCGTTACGCGATTTTAAATGGAGACGATCCTGCCAGTTCTTTGATGGCAGCGCGCGCTTTGAGCGTAGGTGCAAAAACGTTGTTTTATGGGTTTAACGAGCAGCATGATATTCATGTCACAAGCTGTCAGATGCATCTTCATGGAACCCGCTTTCAAGTACAAACGCCTTGGGGGTCGGGTGAAATCAGGCTTCGCGCATTAGGACGATTTAATGTGTATAATGCGCTCGCGGTGATGGCCAGTTTATTGGTAGAAGGGTACCCATTACCACAAGTTCTTTCGGTCTTGGGGGCAGTCCACTCTGTGCCCGGACGTATGGAAATCGTGACACAACATCCTTGTACGGTGGTTGATTATGCGCATACCCCTGATGCATTAGAGAATGTGTTAAACACATTAAAGCAAATTCATCAGGGCAAACTGATTGTGGTCTTTGGGTGTGGGGGAGATCGAGATAAAGGCAAGCGTCCTTTAATGGGCAAAATCGCTAGTGATTATGCGGATGTGTTGGTCATCACGAGTGATAACCCGCGAAGTGAAGATCCAGATGTGATTATTGCAGATATTCAGGCCGGGGTAGTGCCGGGCGTGCCCGTGCATGTGATGCCTGATAGGCACCAAGCGATTGAAAAAGCGGTTGAGCTTGCAGGGCATGATGATTTAATTATAGTGGCCGGAAAAGGACATGAAGCTTACCAACAAGTAGGCCAAACGAGTCATGCTTTTTCTGATCAAGACGTGATACGAACATTATTGAAGGATGAAGTGTAATGGAATTTTTATATAACTATGGGTTATTTTTGGCAAAATCACTCACCGTATTGGTGGTGCTGTTGGTTGCGTTTGCAGGGATCCTTGCGTTAAAAAAACAAACAAAATCAAAACTAGAAACGGAATGTTTAAATGATGTTTTTAATGAAACAAAAAATGATTTGACGCAGGAAATCAAAAACGTCAAACCCACAAAGCTGTCGCGTCAAGCGAAACGTGAGCAATCAAAAAAACCGACGTTGTTTCTGATTGATTTCGAAGGAGATCTCAAGGCGAGTGGCGTTGAGGGTTTACGTGACTTAATCACCGCAGTCTTGTCTGTTGCAACCGCCAAAGACGAAGTGGTCATCCGTCTTGAAAGCCCAGGCGGCTCGGTGAATGGCTATGGTTTAGCGGCATCTCAGCTACAGCGCATTCGTGATCGCGGGCTTTTTTTAACGGTCTGCATTGATAAAGTGGCCGCCAGTGGGGGTTATTTAATGGCCTGTGTCGCCAACATGATTGTCGCCGCCCCTTTTGCGATTGTAGGCTCCATAGGGGTTGTCGCACAGCTCCCTAATTTTCATCGGTTTTTAAAAAAACATGATGTGGATGTTGAGTTGTTGACCGCAGGCGAATTTAAACGAACGCTGACGATGTTTGCCGAAAATGATGCAAAAGGCCGGCGTAAATTTCAAGAAGAAATCGAGCATATTCACGGGGCATTCAAGAACTTTGTATTACAAAACCGCCCCCAGTTAGATATGGCTAAAGTCTCCACAGGCGAACATTGGCTCGCCATCGAAGCCTTCGAATTCCGCTTGGTCGATGTCATTAAAACCAGCGATGATTATTTAATAGAAAAAATGAGTCAATTTAATGTGTATTGTTTGAGTTCACCAGAAAAGCGCTCATTGTTACAGCGATTGATTAAACCCGCAATGTCATTGTTTTCGCCTTGGGGGTGAGGGTTTGGGTCTCGGCGCCGACGATGTGACGCACTAAATTATTGATATAATACTGTCAGTTGTGTCATAATAGGAGCCGGTCGCCGCATTTTCAGATTACTTGTCTAATATATGGCTCAATGATCCATGGTGATATACTGTACTAATAATGGAGTTATGATATGTTTTTTGATAAAAATGATGATAAAACTTTAGAGTTTTTAACTGTCTGTATTAATGGTATTCAAGAAAATATAGCAGACATAGAGTCACAGCTCGACGATTATAGAGCGGTAGAGGAGCAAATGGCCAATCCAAGAGGTAGAAGCTTTGTTTCTCCGGAATTACTCCAGATGAGTCTAAATGCTCCAGTCGTAGTCCCAAAATTAAACCTTTCACTTAAAAATCAAAATATTAGGCTTCAGGCGCTATTGAAAATACAAAAAGATGAAGGCATTACTCAAGAAGAAGCCGCGCTATTAATAATGGTTTCTGCGATTGAAAAACACGTTGGGTTTAAAGCAGTTGTCGAGCGTGCAATCATTAGCGTTGCTGCTGCAGCTCGCGTAGCATAAATCACACGCTGACGACTAGGTGAGTAGATCCGCCAGGGTGCCTCGGCGGATTTACTCACGCTCCATCAAGGCTACATAGGGTTGGGTGTGTCGGTGAAAATGAGCCCATCATTAAGAACGTAGGGTGGACAAAGGAGCTAGATAGTTCTGATTCAGAGCCTGTGGTGGATGGTGCTAAACCCAAGTATATCTCTTTTTACTCCGTCTCGTTTACGTTATAGTAGCAGTTTTAACAGACAGAGACCGACGTGCCTACCTTTGATATTGTTTCAGAAATAAACGAAGTAGAATTAAAAAATGCGGTGGAGAATGCAACCCGTGAAGTGGGGACTCGCTTTGATTTTCGTGGCGTAGAAGCGACGATTACCTTGAATGAACTGACGGTGACGTTACGCTCAGAATCAGATTTTCAAGTCAGACAATTGCAAGATTTGTTTACCAGTCATTGTGCTAAGCGGCATATTCTCACCTCTGGTGTTGATATCGAAGAAGAGCCTGTTCATAGTGGAAAATTTTATTCGTTGACGATGGTGTTTAAACAAGGCATCGATCAACCTACCGCAAAAGAAATCGTTAAATATATCAAAGACACTAAAATGAAAGTTCAAACGTCTATTCAAGGCGATAAAGTGCGTGTGACGGGTAAAAAACGTGATGATCTTCAAGACGCTATTGCATTGTTAAAAAAATCGCCTATTGAATTGCCTTTGCAATTTGATAATTTTCGTGACTAAAACACCATTCTCAAACTGTCGTTCAATCTAACCGAGCCGCGACCGTTAGGGAGCGGAACTTTTAAAACTTCCGCTCCCTAACGGTCGCGGCTCGGATTGTATTGGATGGACCGTTGAGAATGGCGTGATTAAAGGATTATTTACATGAAAGCATCACCATTATTACAAAAATTGTCTCATTTCTATTTCTCATTTTCCAACATGACCGCAGGATTCGTGGCCGTGATGGTCGGCTTTACCAGCTCTGCAGTTCTTGTTTTTCAAGCAGCTGCCAGTGCGGGCGCTTCGCACCAAGAAATGAGCTCATGGTTATTTGCATTGGGGTTTAGTATCTCGATAAGTTGCATTGGTCTCTCGCTTTATTACCGTATGCCGATTTTAGTGGGGTGGTCGACGCCGGGGGCTGCATTGTTAGCGACCAGTCTTGTTGGCGTGCCCATGTCTGAAGCAGTCGGTGCTTTTATGTTTGCGGCGGTGTTAACGATTGTGACGGGTATGACGGGGCTTTTTGAACGCATCATGGTGCATATGCCGCGTGCGTTAGCTTCTGCCATGCTTGCAGGCATTTTACTGCATTTTGGGATCAATATTTTTGTGGCCATGCAAGATCAATTTGCCTTGGTGGGGGGGATGTTGATGGTCTATTTGGTGGGTAAACGCATTTTTCCACGATCGGTGCTTATTTTTGTGGTGTTGGTTGGGGTGTGTATTGCCAAAATGGAGGGATTATTCCAATTAGACCATCTTGATATCGCTCTGACGTCGCCTGTATTTACAGTACCCGTATTTTCAATGACAACGCTCATCAGTATTGGGATACCGTTATATATTGTGACGATGACCTCACAAAACGTACCAGGGATTGCAGTGTTGAATGCATCTGGGTTTAAACCGCCCATTTCGCCGGTCATCAGTTGGATTGGGGTGGCCAATTTAGTGTTTGCGTCTTTTGGAAGCTACGCCATTAGTTTAACGGCATTAACCGCGGCGATTTGTGCAAGCGCTGAGGCGGATGTTAATCCGGCAAATCGCTATAAATCAACCATTTTTGCCGGGTTGTGTTGGTTATGTGTGGGCTTATTTGGTGCAACCCTTGTGACCCTCTTTTTTGCATTTCCTAAAGAGCTGATTGTCGCCCTCGTGGGGATAGCCTTATTAGGGACCATCGCGAGTAGTTTAAAAGGGGCTCTGGAGGAAGAAACCCACCGCGAACCCGCTTTAATCACCATTCTTGTGTCTGCCTCGGGGATTAGCTTGTTTGGCGTAGGGGCTGCGTGTTGGGGATTGTTTGCAGGGATTGCGTCGTCAATGATATTAAATGGGTTTAAAAAGGATTTGGTCGTTGAGGTTGCGAGTTAAATGCGATGGATACACGTCATCCTGAGCGCTAGCGAAGGATCTCCTTCAGCCAACAGTGTGCCATTTGTAGGAGATCCTTCGCTAGCGCTCAGGATGACGTGGCGGGTCATGATAGGGATAATCATTAGCCTGATATGGGCCACCACCAGTTGGGCTTGGGTCTGGAACTCTCCTTATCCTGCGATAGAATCAAACCAAGCCATTTTGTATGGCTCTTTTCCGGAATCACCGAAAACGTTAGATCCTGCCACGGCTTATAACGTCAATGAGGCACTGTTTATTGAGCAGGTGGATGAGCCGTTATTAGATTATCATTATTTTAAAAGGCCCTATCAATTAGAGCCTTTGATTGCCGCTAATATGCCAGAGGTGCGTTATTATCGCCAAGATGGAACGTTGATTCTTGACCCCGATAGTGAGCCCGTCGCTTATAGTATCTATACTCTCACGATTAAACCAGGAATCCTCTACCAACAACATCCCGCGTTTGCAAAACGTCCTGATGGGCAGTATCGATATGTGAATTTATCGCAGCAGTTTTTGCGTGAGCAAGGGATAAATACCCTATTCGATTTTCCCGAACTTGGCAGGCGCGAGTTGGTCGTGGATGATTTTATTTACGAAATCAAACGTTTGGCTGATCCGCATTTGAATTCGCCGATTTATGGGGTGATGCAAGCGTATATTGTCGGGTTGCGTGAGCTTAACGAACAGCTCTCATCGGTTTCGGCTAAACACTGGATTGATTTAAGAAACTATCCCTTAACGGGGGTGCGCAAGATCAATGATGTCAGTTTTGAGATTCAAATTAAAGGACGTTATCAGCCCTTTTTATATTGGCTAGCTATGCATTTTTTTTCGCCAGTTCCCTGGGAGGTCGACCGGTTTTATGCAGAGCCCGGTATGCAAGAACGCAACATTGGGTTTGATTGGAACCCTGTAGGCACCGGGCCTTTTATGTTGACAGAGAATAACCCAAATCGGCGGATGGTGTTGGAAAAAAACCCCAATTATCGACGTGTTTTTTTTCCGGAAGATGGCAGCCCGCATGATAGACAATTAGGCTATATGCAGCATGCAGGGCAGCAACTGCCGTTGATTGATAAAGCGATTTATACTTTAGAAAAAGAAGCGATTCCCAGATGGAATAAATTTTTACAAGGATACTATGATGTGTCTACGGTGTCGGCGGATAGTTACGATCAAGCGATTCGCTTGAATCGCGCAGGCGAAGATGTCCTCACCCCTGAAATGCAGCAGAAAAAAATCACGATGACACAAACCGTAGAGCCTGCGATTTTTTATACGGGGTTTAATATGCTCGATCCGCTCGTAGGCGGCAGCAGTGAACGTGCGCGCTTATTACGTTTAGCGATTTCTTTGGCCGTGAATACCGAAGAAAGCATCGCGTTATTTAATAATGGGCGTGGGCGTGTAGCGCATGGTCCGATTCCACCCGGACTCTTTGGTTCACAGGTTTATCCTAGTCAGTTGAATACGTGGTTGTATGTGAAACACCAGCATCATACGGCTCGCCACTCGATAAAAGTGGCCAAAACCTGGTTGCGTTTAGCGGGGTACCCCGGAGGGATTGATCCTAAAACACATCATCCATTGATGATTCGGTATGATGTGTCGGCCTCCGGCGGGCCTGATGAGCGCTCACAGTTAGAATGGATGCGTAAACAATTTCGGCGGATTGGTTTATCGTTGAATGTGGTGGCAACCCAATATAATCGATTTCAGGAAAAAATGCGGACTGGGAACGCGCAAATATTCAGTTGGGGTTGGAAGGCGGATTACCCTGACCCGGAAAACTTTTTGTTTTTACTCTATGGACCGAATGGCCGCGTGCACGCCGGTGGCGAAAACGCAGCTAATTATGAAAACGCAGAATTTGATCAGCTGTTTAATGAGATGAAAAACCGTAAAAATGACGCGGTTCGTGCCAGCCTGATTGAAAAAATGATTCAGTTGGTTCAGCATGATGCCCCTTGGATATGGGGATTTTTTAGTGAAACCGTGATATTACGCCAGCAATGGGTGTCGCAGCTGAAGCCCAATACCATGACGCTGAATACGCTGAAATATGTGGCCATTGATGTGCCTTTAAGACAGAAAATGCGCTTACAGTGGAATCAAGCCGTTTTTTGGCCAATAGGGGTACTGGTGTTGATTGTGTTGTTGTTTTTATTGCCGTTATTATTGGTGTATCGCAGCCAAGAACGGCGTGTTGTTTTGCGGTTTAAGGATTGATATGGGTTATTATTTATTCAGACGAATCTGCTACGCACTCCCGATTTTAATCGGCATTAATTTTATAACCTTTATGCTGTTTTTTATGGTGAACTCCCCCGACGACATGGCAAGGCTGCATTTAGGGGAAAAACATATCAAACAAGCGGTGATTGAGCAATGGAAAAAACAACATGGCTATGATTTGCCTTTATTTTATAATGCTCAGCAATCTGGGGTGAAGGAATGGACGCAAACGTTATTTTATAAAAAATCAATCTCTTTGTTTCAATTTCAGTTTGGTGCGTCTGATGCTGGGCGTGATATTGGCTATGATTTATCACATCGTATGTGGCCTAGTTTAGCCATTGCAGTGCCCACGCTTGCGGTGGGCTTACTTCTTAATATTGGCCTTGCCATGCTTATGGCTTATTTTAGAGGGACGTATTTAGATGTCGCCAGTGTTGTTGTGTGTATTGTGCTGATGTCTATTTCCAGCATGTTTTATATCATTGCAGGGCAATATGTGTTTGCTAAATTACTGAGATGGTTCCCGATTTCAGGGTATGATGGCGGGTGGCTTGCAATCAAATTTGTGGGTTTACCCGTGATGGTTGCGGTATTGTCTAGTATGGGAGCTGGCGCGCGTTGGTATCGGGCTTTGTTTTTATCTGAACTTCACCAAGACTATGTGAAGACGGCAAGGGCAAAAGGATTAGCAGAAGGGGCGGTGATGTTTAAACATGTTTTAAAAAACACCATGCTACCGATTTTGACCGGGGTTGTGGTGTTACTGCCTACGCTTTTTATGGGGAGCCTGGTCTTAGAGTCTTTTTTTGGGATTCCAGGTTTAGGGAGCTATATGATTGATGCGATAGGACAGCAAGATTTTGCGATTGTGCGCGTCATGGTCTTTTTAGGATCAGTGATGTATATGGTTGGGTTGATGTTAACGGATTTGACCTATGTTTTAGTAGATCCGAGAGTGAGACTGCAGTGATGGGAACTCCCCAGATACACGTCATCCTGAGCGCCAGCGAAGGATCTCCTCCAGGCAGCACTGTGCTAATTTGTAGGAGATCCTTCGCTGGCGCTCAGGATGACGTGGGGGGGTGCCCATGATGTTGGAATCTTCCTGGACTGATGTGCTTTTTTTAGGACTCATCTTATCGGGTGTGCTGTGGTTAGGCTATGGGTTACGGCATCCTGCCATGCGTCGTGCCTTGCGCTCGTTGTCTCGTCAGAAATTGGCGGTCGCATCTGGACTTATTTTAGGGTTGTTTTTTGGGATTGCCATCTTAGATTGTATCCATATCGGCCAACAGACCGTGCTAGATAATATTTTATCTCCCTTAAACAAGGGGGATGAAAAAACATTTTCAGCGCCACTTGCCTTAGAGGCTTATGTGACTGAGGCCCAGCTTATCGGGGATCAGTACGTGTCTAGTTATCCCACATTGCGCTATCCGGCTCGAATGCTCCATACCCTGCAAGAGCGCGATCGGTTTATTTATCAACAAGGCGGTTTCGCTTTATTGAGCGGGCTTGTTATGGCGGGCCTTGTTTGGTTAATTGGAGCACTATACGCCCGGTTACGCTATCAACAGCCGATTCAGGTGATGAACCCCGCCTATCGCACGGCTTGCTTGACCCTCGGCGGCATGGTTTTTTTAAGCATCTGGGCGTATGGCGTGTCTAGGCAGTTACATGTATTTGGCACCGGAAAAATTGGCCAAGATATTTTTTATTATGCGGTTAAAAGCGTTCGCACCGGATTAGTCATTGGAATGCTCACGACCTTTTTTACCTTGCCGTTTGCGTTATTTTTAGGGGTTGCTGCAGGGTATTTCGGCGGCTGGGTCGATGATGTGATTCAGTACCTCTATACGACTTTGAGCTCGATTCCTGGGGTGCTTTTGATTACAGCCTCGGTGCTGTCTATGCAAACATTTATTGCCAATCATGCAGATTTATTTCCCACCTTGAATCAACAAGCGGATGCGCGCTTATTGGCCTTATGTTTTATTTTAGGGGTTACCAGCTGGACCAGTTTGTGTCGCTTGTTGCGTGCTGAGGCTATGCATTTAAAACATATTGATTATGTCTTGGCTGCCAAGGTGTTAGGGAGTTCATCTCTACGTATTTTACGTCAGCATTTATTACCCAACGTTACCCATATTGTGATGATTACCTTGGTACTTGATTTTAGTTATTTAATTCTTGCAGAGGCCGTGTTGACCTATGTGGGGGTAGGGGTATCTCCCATGACCATGAGTTGGGGAAACATGATTAATAGCGCACGTCTCGAATTAGCACGCGATCCTGTGGTATGGTGGCCGGTTCTGGCGGCTTTTATGATGATGTTTACTTTAGTCTTAGCCAGTAATGTGTTTGCCGATGCGGTAGAAACTGCATGGAACCCCAAAACAAATGAAGGATAGTTGAGATGTCGTCCCGTTTTGCACATTTACGTGTTCGAACCGAATATGCAATTCAAGATAGTATTGTCCGTATTGAGCCTTTGATTGATGCGGTGGTCGAGCTTGGGATGGATGCCGTCGGGGTGAGTGATTTTTGTAATTTTTTTGCGGTGGTTAAAATTTATCAAGCGGCCTTAAGCAAGGGCGTGAAGCCACTGATTGGCGTAGATTTACCGTGTTGCTTTAGAGATTCACCCGATGAAGTCACGATTTTATCGGTGTTATGCCAAAATTTGATAGGTTATCGGCATGTGACACAGTTAATCTCTAAGGCGTATTTAGAAGGGCAAGCTCAAGGATCGCCCCGAGTATATTATGAATGGTTACCCGAATTTAGTGAGGGTCTGATTGTGTTATCAGGCGCTCATTTGGGATGGGTGGATGCGGCCTTGTTAAAGGGGGACTTTGACCAAGCGATTCAGCGCGCGACAACCTTAAGCGAGTGGTTTCCTCAGCGATTTTATCTAGAGATTCAACGTATTGGTTTGCCGCATGAAGCCAGCCATCATGTTGACTTGGTGCGTTTAGCAGATCAATTGAATTTACCCTTGGTCGCGACCAACGGCGTGCGGTTTTTAAAGCCGCATGAATATGATGCACATGAAGCGCGAGTCTGTATTCATGAGGGACGCACCTTGGCTGACAGCCGCCAAGCTAAACGCTACACGCATCAACAATATTTACGTTCAGCTGATGAGATGGTCACGTTATTTGAGGATTTACCTCAGGCCATAGAAAATGCGGTACAAATCGTTAAACGCTGCACTGTAAAATTACAAATAGGCCAGTCTTTCTTACCCGCTTTTCCAGTTCCCGCCCATTATGCCAATGAGTCTGTGTATCTCGAAGAACTCGCGCGCGCAGGTTTAGTGGAGCGTTTACAGCAAGTGCGCCATGCGGATGAGGCGGTGTACCTCGCGCGCTTAGACCTAGAATTAAAAGTGATTGGCTCGATGGGGTTTCCGGGATATTTTTTAATTGTGGCCGATTTTATTGGGTGGTCAAAATCTCAAGGCATTCGTGTTGGGCCCGGTCGGGGGTCGGGTGCGGGGTCGTTGGTGGCTTATGCACTTAAAATCACTGATTTAGATCCATTGGCTTATGATTTGCTCTTCGAGCGGTTTTTAAACCCTGAACGGGTCTCGATGCCTGACTTTGACGTCGATTTTTGTATGGCAGGGCGTGATAGGGTGATCGAATATGTGGCCGATAAATATGGCCGGCATTGTGTATCACAAATCATTACCTTCGGTTCAATGGCCGCAAAAGCGGTGGTCCGCGATGTTGGGCGAGTCTTAAGCCATCCTTATGGCTTTGTGGATAAGCTTGCAAAGTTGATTCCCTTTGAAATTGGGATGACCCTAGACAAAGCGCTAGAAGACAGTGCGGAGTTAAAACAGCGCTATGATGACGAAGAGGAAGTCAAAGAGTTATTCGATTTAGCCTTGATATTAGAAGGCTTGGTCCGTAACCCAGGTAAACACGCAGGCGGGGTGGTGATTGCGCCATCGGCCTTGACAGATTTTACTGCGATTTATTGTGAAGCAGGTTCGAATCAACTGGTGAGTCAATTTGATAAAGATGATGTCGAGGCCGCAGGCTTAGTCAAATTCGACTTTCTAGGATTGCGTACGTTAACCATCATTGATGGCGCATTGCTAACGATTAATCGCTTGAGGGCACAACAAGGGATAGAGCCTTTAGTTATTGAGCACTTGCCCTTAGATTGCGAAAAAACCGTGGCTTTATTACAGTCTTGCCAAACCTCAGCTGTGTTTCAGTTAGAGTCTCGCGGAATGAAGGAGCTTATCCATCGCTTACAACCGGACTCGTTTGAAGATTTAATTGCCTTGGTCGCGTTATTTAGGCCAGGTCCATTACAGTCTGGCATGGTGGATGATTTTATTAATCGTAAGCATGGCCGTGCACAGGTGAGTTATGCACATCCTGATTTAGAGTCGATTTTAAAACCCACCTATGGGGTTATTTTATATCAAGAGCAAGTGATGCAGATTGCCCAGGTGCTTGCGAGCTATACCTTAGGCGCTGCAGATTTATTACGGCGCGCCATGGGTAAGAAAAAGCCCGAAGAAATGGCAAAGCAACGCACTATTTTTATTGAAGGGGCCAAAGCGCGCGAGATTGACGAAGAGGTTTCCGGACATATCTTTGATTTGATGGAAAAGTTTGCAGGCTATGGTTTTAATAAATCACACTCGGCAGCTTATGCGTTAATTTCATACCAAACGGCTTGGTTAAAAGCCCATTATCCGGCCGCGTTTATGTCTGCCGTATTATCGGCAGATATGGATCACACCGATAAAGTGGTCTTTATGATTGAAGAATGCAAACAAATGCACTTGGCTATTTTGCCACCCAGTATAGAACGCTCAGATTATCAATTTAGCGTCGAAGAAGAGCGCGCGATTCGTTATGGTTTAGGCGCGATTAAAGGCGTGGGGGAAGCAGCAATTGAACTCATCGTCGAAGAAAGAGCACAAGGGGGTGCCTTTCAAGGATTATTTGATTTTTGCTGCAGGATGGATTTACGTAAACTTAATCGCCGCGTCGTTGAGGCCTTGATTAAAAGTGGGAGCATGGACGTCTGGGGGCAGGATAGAGCCGTATTGATTGCGAGTTTAGAAAAAGCGATACAAGTGGCCAGCCAATATCGCGAAGACAGGCAGTTCGGGCAGTTGGATTTATTTAACGCCTTAGACCATCAGTTTAGTCAACACGCTTACGTGGACACCCCAGTATGGACCATGAAAGAAAAACTAAATTATGAAAAAGACACCTTGGGTCTCTATTTTTCAGGTCATCCCACGTCGTTTTATCATGAAGAATTCCGGGCGTTTGTGACCTTGATTGCTGAGTTGAACCCGAGGAAAGGGAAGAAAGCCATGGTGTGTGTCTTGGTGACAGGTCGTAGGACGGTGACGACTAAACGTGGTAAACAGCTTTCAATTTTAAGTGTGGAGGATGGCTCTGGTAAATTCGATGTGGTGATGTTTGAAGAGGTCGCCGCTCGTTATCAGTCTTCCTTAGTGTCAGGCGAGGTGATGATATTGGAAGGGGATATTTCAATCGATGACTTTAATGGCAAAGTCAAAATGTTAGCCAATAGCTGTTATTCTTTGATTGAAGCGCGAGGAAAATGGGTTAAACAGCTGCTGATTCGTCTTCGTGAGTCTGATGCGACCCGGTTAGCGCCCTTACAAGCGATGTTAAGCACCTCGCCCGGAGAAACCGCCATTGAAGTGGTTTATCAAAATGGCCGGATTTCTGCAAAAATGCGCTTAGGTAAAGAGGCGCAGGTGGCGGTATCGGATGAGTTATTGTCTCAGCTGAGGGGGTTGTTGGGTGCTGAGCAGGTATTAGTTTGTTATTGAAGATAAAAAGTAACTTACCCCACGTCATCCCGAGCGCAGCGAGGGACCTCCTGCTACTAGGTGGTATATATACCCAATCAAAACCGGATATCGTTCAATCAAAAATCCATCGGATTTACCCAACATATTATCTAAATTAATCAAAACAGGATGCGGCGCACGATGGAGTGGAAAGTTAGGTGTCCAATCAACACCCACATGCCCATGGGTTGAAGTAACCAGATAATCTCCAGCAGGGGTAAGGGTAAAATCATCTCGTAGCTGCCTAGACCACACAATGGCAAAAATAGGATTGTGCTGGGGGGATTCAATATCATAATAGTGCGTTAACGTCTTCGTTGATAGCGCGTGTTGGAACGCAGCATTGATAGCATCGATGGTATGCATCAACTGCTCTGGTGTCGTATCGTTATAATCAACCTCAAAATAAGCAGCAATATCTTTAATGGTTTCTAATCCAACTGGCGCATGGGTAAATAAATGCACGACAGCTCCTACGTCCCGCGGCTTGTCCGCGGGATCCAGGGCTGGCGCAGACAGCTGATAACCAATGAGCTTAAGACACGGCAGATAATAGCGATTAAATAATGCCAGTATGTCAGCATAAGCAATCAACTGAGATTCAACCAGCTGCCAAAAAAAATCACAAGATTGCTGTTGATTATACCCAGGTGCACCAATGACTCGACAGCCATTGTGTCCTTCTAGCATGCGTTGGATGGCAACGGAGGCATGATTTGAAAAAATGATATCTAGGTTTAATCCGGCTAGTTTTAAGGTTTCAATCAGCAAAAAAGTGAAATAGTCATTCATGCCTCTATCACCAATATCATCCCCGAGTAATCGCAGTAATTTAGGGGGGGTGAGTGTGGCTTGCTTTAGGATGGACGCAAAGGTGTTGAGCTGCGCTTTGGTTAATGCGGCGGCTGGGGTGTTGTAGATCTCATATAATACTGCGTATTGACTCGGTGAGTTTAACACCAATATCCCTTCTTGAATGAGAATGGTCAGTAACTTCATGGTATTACCATGCAGATCGCCCAGTGTCAGGGTGGTGTTTTTAAAGTCCGCGTTAGGGGTAATCGGGTGCTCGGGATGGTGTGTGAGATTGGCTTCTCTATACAGGATGGATTCTGATATCATGTTGACATCCGAGGATGATGATACTGTTTAGTATAGAGTATATTTATGAATAGCACCGCAATGCGGTGCGAAGTTGTAGGGTGGACAAAGGAGCCCTGCGATGATCTTGCCGGTTAACCTACGCTTCCGGGCGACGTGCCCACCACCGCTCCGAGCCACCGGTGGACACGTCGCCCGGGCGATTGCAGTAACCGATGAAGTTCAACGCGGGGCTCCTTTGTCCACCCTACAGCTTCCCATAACGCCCAGAATGACTCACGGCGACCGAGTGAACACGAGCTAGATAAGGAATTCGAATAATGTTTTTAAAAAACAAACCCTACCGCTGGCTCGCATGCCTTGCCATCTTCTGGGCTGCCACCTGCACGGCAAAACCCCTAAACGATCCAACCTTTTTTCGAAGTTTTTGGACCCCGCAGTATGAAGGCCTCCCCTTAAGCTATTGCCTGATTGACGGCACCACTTGCGGACTTAAAGTTGCCACCGCTTATTGTCGTTGGATGGGCTATGAAAAAGCAGATCACAGCCTGATTGCTTATAATCTAGGTTTAACCCGTTATTTCCCAACAAGACTCCGTTGTGACAACTGGCAGTGCCACGGGTTTAAAACCATTCGCTGCGTGGGGCAAATGAAAGATGTTTCCATGCGGCCAAATCATTATCGTAAAGCCCATTTTGTTGTGCCACGATATTTAGGTAACCGGGTCGATTGGTGTGAGTTTGGGGGGCGAAAAAAATGTGGTCGACCCGCTGCTTTTTCATTTTGTCGACGCTTAGGATATATGAAGACCATCGGTTTTGCGCCAGACGCACAAGCAGGCTCAACCGAGGCCATTGGCAACCAACGCCGCTGCTTTGGACTGATGTGTAAGGGGTTTCGGTATATTGATTGTTATCGGTGATTTGGCGGTCGCCCGTCGTGGCAGTGCCACAAATAATGAGCCTGAGTGATTGATTGCAATTGCTTCCCGACCAGCGTGGTCTCCCTCGCCTGTATAGATGTCAACATGAGCGCCCACAATGGCGCCGCCTGCATCTTGGGCCACACACCAGGAAGTGGATTTTTTATAATGATAGATAAAATTGAGTCCAACAGGAATGACCTTATGATCCGTTGCGCATGAACCATGTGGGGTAAGCGCAATATGTTCTGAACCATAAGGCCCGCCTTCTTCTTTAGCAAAAAATACAAAGCTTTGATCGCGATTTCGTAAGTTAGGGGCTTTATCGCGGTTCAGAGGGTTATCGAGATATTGGCGAGTGAGCTTTTCTGATGCACCGCTTTGTCTAATGACTTTCGATAGGTTGCAGCGCAGCTTTGCTTCGTCATGGCATTTAGGGTTTTTAGCACAAGCCTCCATGGTATCAAGGTTTCCCCCACAGCTAGGATCTTGTGCGCATTGCACGATGCGACCCAGCATGGTACGTGGTCTGCCGTTGGCCCCATCATAATTGAGATGAAAGACTTGACCATCAAGAAGAATTGAACCTGAGCCTTGAACCATCAAAAAAACCAGGTCATCTGGGTTTTTAACATAGCCAATGATATATTTTGGATCTAAAGCCCCTTTGTCAATTTCCTCACGGTCTGGCGCTATTGTGTATGTGCCATTTGCCTGTTTCAGACAAAATCCACGCGCCACTTTACTCACTGGGTCAATGCCACAAAGCGGGGCGGTCAAATTAGATTTGACGACACCTGGGTTACGATAAATGGGGTATAAAAATTCTCCACCCCGTTTTTTGCGAGCCTCAATAGGGGCGGGCGCGTAATAAGCGGTAAAGTGAACATCACCTTTTTTAAATCCTGCATGATTTTCAGGCCAGCCATCGCTTTTATATAAATCAAATTCGCTTTTGATGCTTGATAAATAGGTTTGAAAATTACCATGGGCCGCTTGTGCAAGCGTGAGCATTTTTTGATTGGTACTCAGGCACCATTCTTGGCGTTTGAATTGATGACCCGCAATGGTCACAGTCTGAACGTCTCCTTGGGTTTTCTTGCAACTCTCAATTTGATTATTTAATGTATTGATAACCTCATCCATATTGCCCACCGTGTTATCTAACGGTAGCGTTGATGCGGAAATCTTATGGAATTTAAAGCGCAACACGCCAGGTTCTTTAGCCGCCATTTTTTGTCTGCCTGAAATATCAACGAGTCTTCTAATATTCAAACAGCGCTGTATGGGGTCATCGGGTAGGGCTGCTTGAGCGATCATGCTAGAAGTCATTAAGACCAGTATTAAAATGATTTGAAACATGGGGATCCTTTTCTTCTATGTTGACGTCAGATGATATCTCGTTTTATCGACGGTTTTCCTACTTTGATCACCGGCGCCTGCCAAGCATTATTCATATAGTGTATGACGCTGAGTAAGCTAGCTAATAAAAAGTCTTCTGTATAGGGCAGTCCTTTCTTTTTTGCAAATTTTTTAACAAGCGGTGCGGCTTTTCGCATATTAAAATGGCTCATTTGAGGAAAAAGGTGGTGTTCAATTTGATAATCGAGACCCACAAAACACCAGGATAAAAAACGAGGTAACTTAACATTTTTAGAGACAATAAATTGTAGTTGATGAAGATTATCGTAAGCTTCTACCACAGGGCTTCCTGTGTGTCCCAGTAAAAAAATAAATCCAACAAAAAGCCCGACCCATGCCCAAAGGTAAACGTAAAATAGCAATACATCTGCTGCAGGGTAAAATAACATCGGGATAGCTAACCATAAACAATAGTGGATCATAAGGCAGCCAACATCAGCTATCCAATTCAGCTTTATTTTTTTTAATGCCGTTGGACTGAATAGGTAGATAATGCTTCGGATACGAAGCCGAATAGCTACGAGCGCAATTAAAGGCCAAAATATATATTTTTGTAAATGTTTTTGTAACCATTTACGGGGCTTCGACGCATGATCATAATCATGTCTTCCAGTTGCAAATGGCCACAAATGAATATCAACATCTTCATTGATGACATTGGGGGATTTATGGTGAAGATAATTATGTTTATTCGCCCAGTGTAAGGCAGATAAGCCGCTCACTAATGGGAAAGCGATATAATAAAAGAGTTTGTTTGACATGCCGGATGAAAAAGTGGCGCCATGTCCTGCTTCGTGCCCAAGAAAGATGCTAACCATCAGAGTCCAAGCAGCAAAAGGGGAGATTAGGACGAAGCACCAAAAATGATTTAAGCGAATTAAAAGGAATATCAGTAACCCTGTGACCAAAAACATGCTTATAAATTTAAATATCGTTGCCATCGGACGTTTCTCAAAAGCCCCGTTTTCTTCTAGGGTTTGCTTAAGATCAAGAATATCTTTAGTCATCATGTCCATTGATTGAATCTGCTCTCATCGTATATAGGGATCGAGAATAATCTATATTCACGCAATATTCAAAATTACTACGGGATATACACGGCTGTCGCATTATAATTTGATCAATCTGCTGTAGGTTGGGCCTTGGCCCAACAATATGGTATTGAAATCCACGGTTGCAGCTAAAAGTCCTGCAGTTAAAAGTCCTTGTCAAAATACCGTCATTGGATCTAACCTGTGCGCTCAAGGAATTTTATACAAGTCCAAACCACATGCAATATCGTAGATTGAGCATTCCAGGCACAAGCTATTTTTTCACGGTAGTGCTTCAAGATAGAAGAAGTGATTTATTAATTCGAAGAATAAATGAGCTACGTCAGGCGTTTAAGCAGGTTATTGAGCGTTATCCATTTATAATTGATGGAATCGTGGTATTGCCTGATCATTTTCATTTGATGATGACGCTACCACCAGATGATTCAAATTATTCGGTAATC
>JAPLRL010000072.1 GCA_026399205.1 Gammaproteobacteria bacterium | reverse complement strand
TCACAATGAGCGTGGTTTAACCCCCTCCCCAACCCTCCCCCGCGATGAACATCGTAACTACCCAGGTACACGTCATCCTGAGCGCCAGCGAAGGATCCCCCCTAGCTAGCAATGTGCTAATTAGCAGGAGATCCTTCGCTGGCGCTCAGGATGACGTGGGGAGTTACTGAACATCAACGAATTGTTGAAATTTCTAGCGCGGGAGAGGGGGTATTCGAGCATAAAAAACGTGAGTGATCCTAGCTAAAACGGCAACTCCAGCCCTGATTCTATTTTCAGCAAAGCCACCTTAAATAGAGCCTGAATCAGTTCCAACGCATCAATATCATCCGCTTCAAACCGCGCCACCAAACAAGGCGTGGTATTCGACGCACGTAACAATCCCCAGCCATTTGAAAATTCTACTCGCAATCCATCAATGGTAATCAATGACGCATCTTCAAACTGCGATTCTTCACTAAAGCGTCGGATAAACTCAAATTTCTCGGCTTCAGCAATGGGGATTTTAATCTCTGGCGTGCTCACCAGATGAGGAATCAGTGAAAATTGTTCACTGGCTGACAAGGATTGTGCACTCAATAACTCTAACAAGCGACAGCCGCTATATAAAGCATCATCAAATCCATACCACCGATCTTTAAAGAACAAATGACCACTCATCTCACCCGCCAATGGCGCTTGAGTTTCTTTCATGACTCCTTTCACAATAGAGTGACCAGTAGGACACATCAATGCTGTTCCACCGGCTTCTTCAATCTGTTGCTTTAACGCTTTTGAACATTTAACATCAAATACAATGGTCGCGCCAGGATGACGATTTAAAATATCCTGAACATAAAACATCATCAAGCGATCTGGCCAAATCATGTCTCCATGGTTGGTCACAACGCCTAATCTATCTCCATCACCATCAAACCCAAAGCCAATATCAGCACCGGTTTCAAGCACCAGATCACGCAAATCTTGCATGTTAGCTTCAACAGTTGGATCAGGGTGATGATTGGGGAAACGTCCATCAACGTCACAATAAAGCTCAATCACGTCACAGCCCAGTGCCGTTAAAACTTTTGGCACAATCAAGCCCGGAATTCCATTGCCACAATCAACCACGACTTTCATGGGGCGCTGCAGATGAATGCCCTTCACGATGCGTTCAATATAACTGGGTTCAATAGAATAAGGCGTCACTCGCCCTGGCTCAATGACAGTGGCAGGCTCTGCGGTTTGTAATGCCACAACGTGTTGATATAAGCGCTCAATGTCCTCATTGACCAGTGTTCGCCCAGCCAAAACCATCTTCAGCCCATTATAATCTGCCGGATTATGACTGCCCGTCACGATCAACCCAGAATCAACACCGCCCACATGCGTTGCATAATACATCACAGGGGTTGTCGTCGCACCCAAATCAAGCACCTCAAGACCCGTTTCGACCAAGCCTGCCGCTAATGCTGTTGCAAGCGCCTCACTGGTTAAGCGCCCATCGCGTGCCAAAAAGACTTGTTGGCGAGATAACAACTGTAAGGTCTTGCCCACAGCCAAGCCCAGTGTATACATTGCATTTTCACTGAGCTGACTCTCAACAAAACCGCGAATATCATAGGCGCGAAAGATGCTCTTATCGATCATTACACGTTGATAACTCATCTATTGTCTCCCAGAACTGCCAAATCCACCCTCGCCCCTCTCGGTCGACGCAAAAGAAGATACGACATTAAAGCTCACTTGAGTCACGGGGAAAAAAACCAACTGCGCAATGCGCTCCCCGGGTTGAATTGTAAAATGATCTACGCCGCGATTCCAACAAGAAATTTTAAGCTCTCCCTGATAATCAGAATCAATCAAACCCACCAGATTACCTAAGACAATACCATGTTTATGACCCAGCCCTGAACGCGGCAAAATCATTGCCGCCAGTTGAGCGGAAGGCATATGAATCGCAATGCCAGTTGGCACTAACACGGTTTCATTGGGCGCTAACTGAATGGGCGCTTCTATACAGGCACGTAAATCCATGCCAGCAGAGCCTGTGGTTGCATAATCAGGCAACGGAATCGTGTCTTCCAACAAGGGATTTACAACTTTTAACTGCACCACGTCTTTCATATTAACTTACCAACTTGCAAAAAGACGTTATTTTGTCTAAATAACGTGCGTTTTGCAAGGTGTTTTTAGCCTACGGGCGTGTTTAGTTACGGTACCCAACGCTAATGAGACAACTCGGTCTTTTTTCTGATAAAATAGCGACTTTCTTCTCTTTAATGATGCCTCAATGCAAGATTTCCATAGGCAACACATTTTGGTCGGTGTCTCTGGTGGCATTGCCGCCTATAAAACGGCTGTTTTGGTCCGAGAGCTCAAAACGCTGGGTGCAGAAGTCAAAGTCGTCATGACAGAATCGGCGACTCACTTCGTCACCCCATTGACCTTTCAAACTCTGAGCGGGCATCCTGTACAAACCCAATTATGGGAGGAAGGCGCACCACAAACCATGGAACATATTCACCTGGCGCGTTGGGCTGATCTCTTCATTATTGTTCCTGCTACTGCAAATATTCTGGCTAAAATGGCACATGGCATCGCAGATGATCTCTTAAGCACTCTTTATCTGGTCACCAACACCCCAGTGATGGTTTGCCCTGCGATGAATCAAAGCATGTGGCAACATCCTGCAACCCAAGCTAACATCCAACTCTTAAAATCTAGACAAGTACGCATCATTGACCCCGAAGACGGCGAAGCAGCCTGTGGTGAAAGCGGCATCGGTCGACTCTGTGAACCGCATCATCTCTTACAGTATTTACGATTATACGATATGCCGCCTGTTTTATCCGGCCAACACTGCATCATCACCGCAGGACCCACGCGCGAGCGACTTGATCCTGTGCGCTACTTATCCAACGACAGCTCGGGCAAGATGGGATATGCCCTCGCCTATGCAGCAAACATGGCTGGTGCCACGGTCACCCTGATTTCTGGTCCTACGGCTCTGCCCCCCGCCCCTGGCGTTCAATTCATTCAAACAGAAAGCGCGCAACACATGAGTGAAGCCGTCACTGCCAATTTAACCAAGGACTGTATTTTTATAGGTGCAGCAGCCGTCGCCGATTTCTCACCCACAACCCTTGCCAATGAAAAGATAAAAAAACACCAACAACAAGAGATGCAGCTACACTGCGCCCGCACCCCAGATATTTTATCTCAGGTAGTCAACAGTAAACTAGCGCGCTATGTTGTTGGTTTTGCTGCAGAAACGCAAAACATGATTCAACACGCCAAAGAAAAACTGCAGGCCAAGCATCTCGATTTAATCATTGCCAATGAGGTCGGAAACGGCAAAGGGTTCGAACAAGAACATCACACCGCTACTTTAATCACTTCTCATGAGGAACTCGCGTTACCACTGCAACATAAAACCCGTTTAGCAGGAGACGTGATTCGGTATATTGGGAAACAAAGTAGGGTAGACAAAGGAGCCTCACGATGATTTTGCCAATCGACAAAATCATCGTGAGGCTCCTTTGTCCACCCTACAACGGCCTAGCAAACACCTTCGTCGCAAACTCATCAAAAATCTCCTCCCCAGTTTTATCTTGAGAGCGCGAACTTAAGTGTGACAGCGATGCATTATGAGCAACACCTCTACAAAACATACCTGTCGGCCCTGTGTAGATTAATTTTCTATTGGCTTTCTTATCGTTGAAAACGGCCAATAACTCCGGCTTGGTTTTGAGGGTTTTCTTCTTCGCTGTGCGCTCATCCTTTAAAGCTGCATGTATCGATGCATAAGCAGGAATAACGCCATCTTCTTGCGAGCTAAACTTGATGCCGCTGTCGTCATGTCTTTTCTTGGGACACACCGCCACATAGTCTCGATAAGTTTCAGGAATATCTTTAAATGCATCACCTGCATCCATTTCCCAACGCGACAATAAAAGCGCTAATTTTATAAACGGTTTAGCAATCCAGCCGAATACTCTATTGAAAATTTCCCTAATATGACCCACCAAAACATTGGTAATCGATGAAAACGATCGATCATTAAACACCGCAATAAAAATACCTTTCTGATGAAAATACGCAGCAACCAGGGTTGCCACGGCCCCACCCAGAGATTGTCCTTTTAAAATAATATGGGGAGCTGCCACTCCTTGATTCAATAAGCGTTGTACTTGTGCAATCCCATCAATCACCAATTCATCTTTTGATAGCGCCTGCCCGCGACTAAATAGCACACCACGATAATTAAACCCAACCACGTTACATTGGAGTCTGTACGCTTCTGACTGCAGCTCTGAAAAAATATCTTGGTAACTGCCACTCATCCCGCAAAAATTAATCAGGTATTTTTTGTCTTGGACTGATTGCGCAGTTTGGGAGACATGCGCTATCTCCATCGTATCTAGTGAAGCGTCATCATGGGTGATGATCGTATGGATATCGTACTGAAGATCGGGGTATTTTCTTTCTACCTGTAGGGTTCGGTTTTGTTTTTTAAAATAAGTAACAAGACGACAAGCCACATACTCACCCAAATCTCTGGCATCGAGGGTGATCTCTCTTGCACCTTGTCTGAATAGGTGTTCGATTTGGGTTATTCCATCCTGAATCAAGTCGTGATACGTTACTTTTTTCTCTCGGGTGTTAAATCCTCGATGATTAAATCCAACCACATGACACTGGTGCTGTTTCACATCGTTCACCAGTTCATCGACCACTCGACCATAACTCTGGCGCCAACCTAATAATTTAATTCTATATTTTTTTTCATTCTCAGGTAAGGCTGAACGAGGCTGAAGCTCTATCGTATCTAACGCCACACCGCCCCAATCCCTCACGATATGTTGCTGGTATGAAAAAGCAGGCTCTGTACTCACGCAAAGTGAAATCGAAGGATGCTGCTCAAGAAAATGCTGTCTGACAGCCGGAATCAAGGCCTCCCCCAAAGACCGCCCTACCAACTCGATATGCTCTGGTTTTACGCCTTGGTCCAACAAACGTTGAACCTGAACAATCACCTCACTAACTAACGTTTGTTGGGTTGCAGAAGGGAAAGAAGAACCATAACCGCATTGTTCTCGATGCTTAAACCCCAGCACACTTATTTTTTTTTGCTCAAGCGCATCTGTCTGAATATAATCCAAATACATTTCAGCGATGTCATAATTTCCACACACATAAACCTGGTACTTCCGCTCCGCATAAGGCAGCAACCACTGTTCAGTTTGCATGATTTCAAAGGTATCATCTTCAGCTGCAACCGTATATTTTTTTGCTTTAGTTCCGTAGAAACCTTTCTCGCCTTGATACCAAACAAGCTTTGCACCCGACCTTCCGCAACAGTTTCCAATAAACTCGGATTAAGTTGCCCATTTTCAAACCAGGCACACGTCATCCCGAGCGCCAGCGAGGGATCTCCTCCAACAAGCACTGTGCCAATTTATGGGGGGGATCCTTCGCCGGCGCT
>JAPLRL010000068.1:1008-23263 GCA_026399205.1 Gammaproteobacteria bacterium | reverse complement strand
TCCGAGCCACCGGTGGGCACGTCGCCAGGAGGTTCCTTGCGGCCAGTTGGCTTAGTGTTTGGCTCCTTTGCCCACCCTACAACGATCCTATGCCCCAAAGACCTGACCAACTACTGCTGAAGGCTTCGCTTCCCCAGGGTAACCCACAGGAACTGGACCACCTGGTTGAACAAAGTACGCATCACCTGGTTTTATCGTGCGAAGCTCTTGAGGTTCACGCGCACACCGGTTTTGCGTCCTCCCAAGCCCCCCCATCACCATTTCCCCACGAAAAGGTTCGGTATTCGCAGCATGATCTTCCTCACCCTGAAAGATAGGAGCGCTCCAATCAATATCAGCACCCGTATACGCGTCATTCAAATCTTGGTGAAAGACCGGAAACCATACATTGGGCATCGGTGCATCGGTTTGTTCTGCTCGCAAGACCAGGCACATATTGCGATAGGCATTTCTAAAGGGATAGGTCAGACTGATTAAGAAAAAGTCTCTAATGACATTCCCGATCGCGCCTAATAAACCACCACGTTCAAACCCACCGGCAAAAGCGACCACAGCGGTTGCTACTATATGTAGAGGCCAAAGCAATAACCCTTCACCGAGGCCGACAATGAGCGCGATACTGCGGTTTGCATTTTTGTAAAAGAACGACTGATCCGCTTTAGCTTGTTTGACCCAGGCACCCATGCCGGCATCAATTTCAAATTTAGCGCAGTAGGAAAACGCATCACGGGCCACGTGTTGTTCCGCCCAAGGTTGATCGCCAAACAGTTTACTGCGGTTAAAAATGTTAAATGCCTTGCCTTTTTCATAGTGCCCCCCACCAAAGAAGGGTGCAGTAAAGATATTGGTAAACACTTTGCCAGGTTGTAATGGACCTGAGGCGCTATTGATGGTGTTAAATGCTTGCCCAAATTCATAAGAATGACCCAGGGTAAAGCCGCTTACAAGTGCTTGGCCAGCTTCGTATGTCGTGCTATTCCACACACCCATGAATTGATCAACAGGATGGAAACTGTTTTTGACCCCAAATAAAGGATGGTAAAAGACGGTTGAAAGAGCACCGCCGACTGAACCTGAGAACACAGCGCTGTTACGGACCTTGCGATAAGCGTGAGCAAACTGATATTGACCACCAAAGACGTCATGATTAAAGACACTGTCAAATTTTTGTCCGGCCTTGTAGGTGCTACTTTGACGAAGTTGGCTAAACCAAGCACCTGGCTCATAGCTGTCTTTTTTCCCAAAAAACGCACTATGATGGACGCTTTCAAACGCATGAGAGGGGTGGTAAGAATTCTTTGCACCAAATACCGTGTGATGATAAATCGTTTTAAAGGTGCCGCCAACAGAATAAATCCCACCAAAGACAGATTTAGCCGCACTTCCCGGAGAATACGTTGAGCTATTCCAAATGGGTCCTGCAATACAGCCTATTTCATAAGCACCATTATGACCAAACATTGGGCTAAATGCAGCGTCATACCAACCACCAAAGGTGTAGTTGTTATCAACAAAGGTGTTTTTTACGGCATTAAATGTTTTTGCACAGCCCTTGAATCCGCCAAACAAGAAACCGACTGTTCCCCCTAAGATGGCACCAAGAACATACCCAACGAAAACGCGTGTTGCGTTTAATAGCTCTAATACGACGAATCCGGCGACGCGTATGGCTGCATTGGCAAGAAAATAAATACCTTCAGCTATCAGTGCTACAGGACCTTTGACTAGCGCCCAGAGTGCAGAGGCAACTTCGATGATAAAAGACAGCGTTCCGAGGATAAAACCGGCAGCAAATTCCATCAACGCACTTACCAAGAGACCTATCCCTTGCCATACGATGCCGATAAAGCTTGCCACTAATCCCAGCAAAAACCCTGCACCTTGGCGTAGTAAATTGACGACTTCTGCGCCCGCACCGATGAATAGCTTTGCTACAGGCCAAAGCAATGCAGCAAGCTCTGCCATTACTGCTGCCCCACCACGCACCAAGGTCACCATAATTTCAGCCACGAAGCCTATGACAAACCCAGTGGCTAATCGAAGCATATTAAACAACTCAGCAATTAAGCCCAATACGCCACCTAACCCTTGGCGTAAAGTGTTGGCTAAAACCAACCCAACTCCAACCAGGGGTTTAAGAAGCGCTGACCATGCCAGCCAACCGAGCTCTAATGCAACTGCCGCAATCGTTCTAAAGAGATTAACGCCGATTTCTGAGATAATGGCCGTGACAAATACGGCCAATTGCACGGCTAAATGGCCTGCTGCGCCCAAAACACCAACAAAGGCTCCCAAGCCACGTCGTAACACTAAATTTGTGAATTCTGCAAGTCCACCCACGATGACACCGACGCCATTACGCACCATATTTACGGTACCAAACCCTGCAAAAGCAACCACGCCCGCCAGCGGTCGAAATATCATGAGAATTCCGGCTAACACGTAGCTACTCACAAAGCTGGATGCTTGACGAATGGATTTAAGGGCATTTTTAACGGTAGATTGTTCTTGGTTTGTAGCTGGCATAACGAACTCCAAGTGAATTCTTTAAGGACTTGGAGTTTAAAATAGATTCAAGTTGTTGTCAATGAATGAGTCACTTCATTTCGTACTCAACAGGTTGTCACCACAAGAGCTGACGTCATCCCGAGCGCCAGCGAGGGATCTCCCTTCGATTTGCACTCAGCTAGCCCAAGGAGATCCTTCGCTGGCGCTCAGGATGACGTGTAGTTACTTCAGCTCTTCAATCTTAGCCTCAATGCGTGCTTTCAAATACGCATCTGATTTTGAGAGTTGGCGGGCCAATTTTAAACGCTGCAAAGCCAGTTTATCTTGGCCGAGGAGGTGATCACATTCGGCTTCAATAAAATAGGCATAGCCCGGGCGGTGATTTTGGGCTTCAGCTTTGGCGAGCATATGGCAGATGGTGATGTCTCTTGGGTATTGGCGAAATCCTTTGGTTAAGAGGGTGACGGCTGCTGCGGTTTGTCTTGCTTGTGCATAGGCATCGGCTAAGGCGAGTAGGGTTGCGTAGTGGGCGGTTTGTGAGGTGTAGAGTTGTTTTAAGGTGGTGATGGCTGTGGAGTTATCATTTAAGGCCAGCTCTGCTTGGGTCAGGGTGAGAATTAAAAAAGGTTGGTTGGGGGCTTCTTTATTGAGTTGTAGTAGGATGTTGTCGGCCTGCTGAAATTGATTGGCACTGATATACGCTAATGCTAATCCATAGCGATTAATCAAACTGC
Source organism: Gammaproteobacteria bacterium (assembly GCA_026399205.1). Taxonomy (GTDB): domain Bacteria; phylum Pseudomonadota; class Gammaproteobacteria; order Legionellales; family Legionellaceae; genus 2-12-FULL-37-14. The sequence goes on along the minus strand of JAPLRL010000068.1, from coordinate 20,021 downwards.
TTTTATCTGCTTGGTTAGTATAATACGTCATGAGCTCTCTGGGTTGCGTCGTGACTTTATACCGAATATACGTTTTAAATAATTCGTATTGTAGCGAAGGCGCGCTATGAACGTGCGGCAAATGATCTGCGCGATCTTCTGCTTCGGCAATCCGCTCCTCATCTAAAGGGTGAGAGCGGAGAAGGGCGGGGATGTTGTCTGTAGCAGAATAACGGGTTTCTTGGTGCATTTTATTAAAAAACTGTGCCATGGCATGGGGGTTGAATCCGGCTTTTGCTAACATTTGCATGCCAATGCGATCGGCTTCTTTTTCATGGGCTCTCGTATAGTTGATGCTATGTTGAGCTGCACCCGATAAAGTTGCGGCCATCATGCCACTGCCCAACATTGGGTTAATCACACCGAGCGCCATGGCGGCTAACATGCTGGCTGCGGTGGGGATGCGCATCATTTTTTCATGTTCAATCATGTCATAGAGATGATGGAGCTTAACGTGAGAAAGCTCATGCGCCATGACGGCGGCTAATTCGTCTTCAGAATGAGTTGCAAGGATAAGGGGGACATGGATACCAATGTAGCCCCCGGGTCCTGCGAAGGCATTGATTTCGTTTGATTCGACAATGAAAAACGTAGACGGACTCGTGTGGATAGAGTCAGTCAGGCGTTTTCCTAATTGGTTTAAATAGCTAATAGTGAGTGGATCGCGAACGACTTGATTTGATTGGTTAATTTCAGCAACGAATTTTTTTTCTAAGTCGTCTAGTTCGGAGTTGGAATAGGGATTGAAGGCGAACACGCTTGTTGCGAGTAAATACAGCAAAAAAGAAGCGATGGCGCGGTTCATAGCCCTTTTTGAATAGATGAGCGATTTGATGACTCTATCAAAAATTGAGCGGTTTTGCTATACTGCGCCAGGACATCCGAGCCGCGACCGTTAGGGAGCGGAAGTTTTAAATTTTCGCTCCCTAACGGTCGCGGCTCGGATATCGTCTTAGCAACCAATTAGGTTTGATTTTAATGACACACGAGCATTTCTTAAAAATCGCATTAGAAAAAGCCTGGCTTGGCCGCGGCCTTTGTGCGCCTAACCCTAGCGTGGGGGCGGTGGCGGTGCGAGGCGATCACATTTTATCAGAAGGCTGGCACCAAGGGCCTGGGACCCCGCATGCTGAAGTCATGGCCTTGTCTCAATTGCCGCCTGATTTAAGCGATGTCACTTTATATGTCACCCTAGAGCCTTGTAATCATTGGGGGCGGACGCCGCCCTGTACTGATGTGATTGAATCTTATGGTGTGAAACGCGTGGTTTATGGCTTTCAAGACCCTAACCCCATCGTTGCAAACAATCAAACGCCGCAGTTATTAAAAGAGCGGGGGGTGGAGGTTATTTATTGTCCCCTACCAGAAATGACTGCATTTTATGAAAGCTACGCCTATTGGTTACGCACAAAGCGGCCTTGGGTGAGCGTGAAAATGGCACAGTCGTTAGATGGTAAAATTGCTGACGCAGAGAAAAAACCGTTAAAGATTTCTAACGATGCCTGTGCGGAATTCACCCATTTTCAGCGCTTGCATACGGATGTGATATTAACAACTGCGAAAACCATTTTAGCAGATAAGCCGTTGTTGAATGCAAGAATTAAGGGTAAAACTGTAGCTAAAACCCTTGCGATTGTAGACCGACAATTGAGCTTGCCGGATGACCTGGACGTGTTTCAGATGATGAAGCAGGCTTATGTGTTTTATGATAAGACATTAGCAGAACCTGTGTTAAAAGCGAATTGTGAGTATATCAAAACCCAAACCGCTGCATCTGGTTTATCTATCGAAGACATCCTGACCTTTCTAGGAACAAAAGGTATGCACGATGTATGGGTTGAGGCCGGTAGCCAATTATGTCATACCCTACATGTTTTAGGCTTGGTGCAGCGCACCTATCTTTATGTAGCACCTGTGGTGTTAGGTCAAGATGCTTATTCACTTTATCAGGATAAGACTGTATTTCAACGGCAACATTCAGTATCATGGCGTGTTTTAGATGACGATGCTGTCTTAACGATTGATTGGTAGGCACGATGTTTACTGGGTTAGTTGAACAATTGGGAACCGTAATTTCCCATGATTTGCTTGAAAAAGAAACTTCCAGATTGGTGGTTAAAGCCCACATGGATGGGCTCATTATCGGCGAAAGTGTTGCAGTTGATGGGGTGTGTTTGACGTGTGTGCCTGGATCTAATACAGAAAATCTGGTGTTTGATGTGTCTCCAGAAACACGTCAGCTGACGACGCTGACGGCATTACAAAACGGAGCGCAGGTTCATATTGAACGCGCAATGTTGGCAAACAGTCGTTTAGGTGGGCATTATGTGAGTGGCCATGTAGACACCACCTGCAGGGTGTTGTCTAAACGCTGGCATGGGCCGTGTTTGGAGGTCAGCTGTGGGACCTTGTCGCCACAGACGCGATTGTATGTTTTTCCTAAAGGAAGCATCACGATTGCTGGGGTGAGCTTGACGGTGAATGAGGTCAAAGCAGATGCGTTTAGTGTCATGCTGATTCCGCATACGCTTGAAAAAACCAGGTTGGGTGAGATGGACATTGGACAACCTGTCAACATTGAATTTGATTATTTAGCGCGCATTGTTGCGCATCAGTTAAAGTGGTTAAGTCCTGCTGGGTGAGAAACATGAGGGTATTGGAATGTCAGTTGATTTTGTGACCGTAGAACGAGCGATTGAGGCAATTAAAGCCGGTCAAATGGTGATTTTAGTAGATGATGAGCAGCGCGAAAACGAAGGCGATTTAGTGATTGCTGCAGAGTGCGTCACCCCAGAGGCGATTAGCTTTATGGTGACGTATGGTAAAGGCCTGGTTTGCCTGCCCATGTCAGCAGAATACATTGAGCGCTTACAATTGCCGTTGATGGTTGCGAGTAATCGCTCGCCTTTTGGCACAGCGTTTACGGTGTCTATTGAAGCTGCAAGTGGGGTGACCACCGGTATTTCTGCGCAAGACAGGGCCCATACCATTCGTATGGCGATTGATCCGACAACCTTAGCTGGTGAGTTGGTGTCGCCTGGTCATGTGTTTCCGTTAAAAGCACAGCCTTTGGGGGTGTTAACGCGTCCGGGTCAAACAGAAGGCAGTGTCGATTTAGCCAAATTAGCCGGATTTTCAGCTGCTGCTGTGATTTGTGAAATTTTAAATGAAGATGGCACCATGAGTCGGCGTGAAGATTTGCAGCGATTTTCAAAAAAACACAAGATTCCAATGTTGAGCATTCAACAATTAATTGATTATCGCATTCAACATGAGCTTTTAGTGTCACCGAGTGCGAGCAGCTCGATTCCTATGTCGGCGCATGGCGAATTTGATATGACGGTCTTTCAATCGCCCCTAGACGCTTCCGAACATTTTGCACTGGTTAAAAAACAAATGCAGGCTAATCAGGTTCCGCTTGTACGGATTCACTGTGAGTGTATTACAGGCGATGTATTTCAATCATGTCGCTGTGATTGTGGTGGCCAGTTGACGCAGGCGCTAGATGAAATCAGCCATGAAGGTGGCATTTTAATTTATTTACGACAAGAAGGGCGTGGCATTGGCTTAGCTAATAAATTAAAAGCTTATGCACTACAAGATAAAGGCTTTGATACGGTCGATGCTAATTTAGAATTAGGTTTACCAGCAGATAATCGAAATTACGCCACGGCGTATCAAATCTTAAAATATTTAGGGGTAGATGCTGTTAGATTATTAACCAACAATCCTTTAAAAGTTCAATCTTTAGAGAAATATGGTATTAAAGTCGTTGAACGAATCCCCTTGATGGTCGAGCCTACGCCTGAGAATCGACGCTACTTGAAAACAAAACAACATAAACTCGGGCATTATTTATCAATAGAGTGAGGCAGTATGAGCGTAGAAAAAACCGTCCCTTTTCCCATTGGTGTGGTGGTCAGCCGTTTTAACGAATCGATTACTCGTGCGTTGACACAAGGGGTGATGGATCAATTAGAGCAAGAAGGGTTTTCTAAAGACTTGATTACGGTGATTACAGTTCCAGGTGCGGTTGAAATTCCCTTGGTTGTGAAAAAACTAGCGCAATCTGGGCGCGTTAAAGCGGTGATTGCATTGGGTGCGGTGATTCGTGGCGAGACTGATCATTATGAGTTAGTGTGTCAACAGGTGAGTCAAGGCTGTCAACGCGTTGCGCTAGATTGTGAGATTCCTGTGATTTTTGAAGTCTTAGCCACACATAATGAAGTTCAGGCTTGGGAGCGGGCCGGCGGGTTACATGGACACAAGGGGAAATCTGCGGTGAAATGTGCCATTGAAATGGTGGGTATTTTGGCACAATTGTCATGAAATAAGGGCGTATGCGCGCTCGTCATCCCGAGCGTAGCGAGGGATCTCCATGTATTGGCACAATGCCATACGATGGGAGGTCCTTCGCTGCGCTAAGGATGACGCGGAGTGCGGATTATCATGAATAAAAGAGGTGAGATGATGACTCGGTATATTTTTGTCACAGGTGGGGTGGTTTCATCGTTAGGAAAAGGCATTGCTGCTGCTTCATTAGCCGCTATTTTAGAAGCACGTGGCCTGCGGGTAACGCTTATTAAGCTTGATCCATATATTAATGTTGATCCAGGGACCATGAGCCCAAATCAACATGGTGAAGTGTTTGTGACCCAAGATGGCGCAGAAACTGATTTAGATTTAGGTCATTACGAGCGCTTTGTACGCACAACCATGACGCGGTTTAATAATTGTACCACGGGTCGTATTTATGATTCCGTGATTAAAAAAGAGCGCCGAGGTGATTATTTAGGGTGTACGGTTCAAGTGATTCCCCATATCACCAATGAGATTAAGCGCTGTATTAAGCAAGGTGCTGAAGGCTTTGATGTTGCGATGGTCGAAGTGGGCGGCACCGTCGGCGATATTGAATCTTTGCCTTTTTTAGAAGCCATTCGCCAAATGCGTATGGAGCTGGGTGCGCAACGGACCTTATTTATTCATTTGACCTTGGTGCCTTATATTGCGACATCAGGTGAAGTCAAAACCAAGCCGACTCAGCATTCGGTAAAAGAGCTGCGCTCCATTGGGATTCAACCTGATGTGTTGATTTGTCGCTCCGAAAAACCGTTGATGAGCTCAGATCGGGCTAAAATCGCTTTGTTTACCAATGTAGAAAAAGAAGGGGTTATTTTCCTTCAAGATGCGAAAAGTATTTACGAAATCCCCATGATCTTGCATGCGCAAAACGTTGATGAATTGGTTTGCAAAAAACTCGGGCTAGATATTAAAGAAGCTGATTTAAGCGAGTGGCAGCAGGTTGTTAAAATGCAATCTAGCGTTAAATCGACTGTGCGGGTCGGCATGATTGGAAAATATGCCGAAACGGGAGACGCTTACAAATCGTTGCATGAGGCGTTGATTCATGCGGGGATTCACACCCAAACCAAAGTTGTGATTGAGTATATTGACGCGGAGCGCCTTGAAAAAAATGGCACTGACGAATTAGACACCCTAGACGCTATTTTGGTTCCTGGCGGGTTTGGTGTGCGAGGTGTTGAGGGGAAAATTCAAGCGGTTCGTTATGCGCGTGAGAAAGGGATTCCTTTTTTAGGGATTTGCCTAGGGTTGCAAGTTGCAGTGATTGAGTTTGCGCGGCATGTGGCTGGCTTTCATGGTGCCAATTCAACAGAATTTGAAAAAACTACACCTTATCCTGTGGTTGCATTGGTTCAAGAGTGGCGCGAGTCTGATGGCAGTGTGAAATTAAGAGATGAGTCGACCGACTTAGGCGGCAGCATGCGCTTAGGTGCGCAGCAATGTTTAGTTGAAAAAGATACCTTGGCGTATCAGATTTATGGCAAAAAAGACATCTTTGAGAGACATCGTCATCGTTATGAAGTGAATAATCAATATGTCCCGATGTTGGTCGAACATGGCTTAGTGATGTCTGGGTATTCGGGGGATGGTGAATTGGTTGAAATCATTGGCCTAGAAGAGCATCCTTGGTTTTTTGCTTGTCAATTTCATCCGGAGTTTACCTCAACCCCTAGAGATGGCCATGTGTTATTTAATGCTTTTATTCTTGCCGCGGTAAAAGCGCATCACAAATCCGATCATCCGTCATCCCGAGCGCAGCGAGAGATCTCCACCAGTGAGCAGGAGATCCCTCGCTGCGCTCGGGATGACGAAGCTAGTATCACAACGATTAAGGAAGTCAAATGAACTTATGTGGATTTGAAGTCACCCATGATACGCCATTGTTCTTAATTGCAGGCCCTTGTGTGATTGAAAGTGAAGCGATGGCCCTAGAAACCGCAGGGTTTTTGAAAGACATGTGTGCAAGATTATCCATCTCGTTTATTTATAAATCGTCGTTTGATAAAGCCAATCGTTCGTCGCTCAACGGATTTCGAGGCATTGGGTTCGAAAAAGCATTGCAAGTTTTAGAAAAAGTAAAAAAAGAAGTGGGTGTACCGGTATTAACCGACGTACACGAAGAGACCCCGTTAGATGAAGTTGCAAGTGTGGTTGATGTGTTACAAACACCTGCTTTTTTATGTCGACAAACCAGTTTTATACAACGCGTCGCTGCCCAGGGTAAACCGGTGAATTTAAAAAAAGGTCAGTTTTTATCGCCTTGGGAAATGAAATATGTGGTAGAAAAAGCCAAGGCAGCGGGGAACGATGCCATGATGGTGTGTGAGAGAGGGGCTTGTTTTGGGTATAACAATTTAGTGACTGATTTTCGTTCTATACAAATCATGCGCGAAGAAACACAATGCCCCGTGATTTTTGATGCAACCCATTCTGTACAATTACCTGGCGCACAACAAGGCGCCTCAGGCGGACAACGCGAGTTTGTGCCTTTGTTATCACGTGCTGCAGTGGCTGCGGGGATTTCTGGCATCTTCATTGAAACCCATCCAGACCCTGCGCGTGCACTCAGCGATGGGGCAACAAGCTGGCCTTTACATGAGATGCCTGAGTTGATTGAGCGTTTATTGGCGATAGATCGCTTGGTGAAAGCATGAAGCGCGCGTTTATTTTATGTTTATTCTCGATGCACCTCCACGCCGTTGGCCTAGGTGACATGACCATTCATTCTCATTTGAATGAACCCTTTTCAGCTGAAATTGCACTCATCGATGTAGGGAACGTCCCCTTATCGAGCTTAAAGCCGGGCTTAGGCACCACAGAAGCGCTAGATAATGCAGGGCTTACTCAAGAATTACTGGCCGCCGGCATGCAGCTTGCGGTGGTGCGTCATGCGGATGGCTCATCGGTGATTAAATTGGTCTCAGAACATGCGATTAAACAAGCCTCTCTTGAGCTATTGATTGATTTAGCTTGGCCCCAGGGTGAAGTGTATCGTGCTTACCCGATTGAGTTGGCAGCCGTTGTGTTGAACTCTGAGTTACCGTCAATCAGTGATTGGCTCGTGCTACAAGCAGCCAACACTCAGGTTGCGAGTTTAACGCAGCAACAACATGCCTTAGAAGAAAAGTTGAACGCGGTATTAGCGGAAAATAAGCGACTGAAAAATGAGCACGCTCCTGTACAACACGGGCATGTGTTTGATTGGATGAATGGTGTATGGATCGCCGGAATTGCGGGTGTCCTGTGGCTAGGTAGACGTCAATGGATTCGAAAACAAAAGCAGGCAACGACGTCTCACGAAGCGCAAGCAACGACGCAAGAGGCTACTTCTAACGCAGATCAAGAGCCGACGTCCCGCGGCTTGTCCGCGGGATCCAGTGCCCCATCACCAGACACCCCAGAGCAACCCCCACTCGTCAAAAGCCCTGAAGCACTAGAAACCCTCCTAGAGCTCTCAAAAACCTATTTCAGTCGCGGTGATTTTCAAACCGCAAAACAAGCGCTAAAAGAGGCGTTAGCTTTTGGAGACGAAGCACAGCAAACAGAAGCAGAGTTGTTATTACAGGCAGTTGAGGTGAAAAGTTCCGAAGGTTAATATCTGGCGATTCTAAAGAACAGAGACCAGGCGGAACATTGTAGGGTGGGCAAAGGAGCCTAACGATGAGCCACCCGGTTAACAAAGAAACGCCAGGGCGACGTGCCCACCGGTAGCTCGGAGCCACCGGTGGGCACGTCGCCCTGAGAAATCCTCTCATTTTTGGAAATCCCATTTCTAAACAAACACCGTGCCGGCTGATAGATAGTTGAGGTGCGAGATCGAGCGATGTTTATCATGGTGCCCAGCTCTGCGCCAGGAAGTGACGTCCGCGCAATTCTTTTTCAAGACTAAAACAAGTGGACCGCGCCGATTTCTCTCCCGGTCGACGGCGCGCTTGTTTTAGCCTTGAAAAAGGCGCTACCGTAAACTTCCTGGCGCAGAGCTGGGCACCGTGATAAACAGGATAGATTGGTGTATGAAAAAAAGAAGTGCAAGCAAGAGACTCTTATGATCTAATAAGTTTCCCAAAATATAAGACAGAGAGGGTCTAATGCTTGCGAACATATTTTGCCATAAATTTCTTACAAAATCTTTCGATTGGATGCATGAAAAAACGAGAAAAAGCCTAATTAATCACACTAAGAGTTTGCTATCTGGCAAGGCCGTCTTGAGTTTAAGCAGCCTGGGACGCAATCTTACTGGTAACGCATTAGTAAAACATAAAATTAATATGGCATGGCGTTTTTTGTGTAACAAGACTATTCAAAAAGAGCAAATAAATATCTATAAGAGCTTATTCCAGAGTATAACTTCAGAACTTCATCAGCTAGTCATTGCTGTGGATTGGTCAGGTTGTTGTAGTAAAAAGAATCATTTATTAAGAGCAAGCTTATTACATAAAGGTCGTTCAATTACTATTTACAATGAGATTCACCCAGAAAAAAACCTTGCTAATGAAACGGTTCATAATGATTTTTTAAAAAATCTTCAAGCGATTTTACCGATTAATATAAAGGTCATTATTATCACAGACGCAGGGTTTAAAACGCCATGGTTTGCGATGGTAGATAAACTCGGATGGTTTTTCATAGGTCGAGTAAGTGGAGTTATAAATTATAAATTGGATACAGAAAAGAAGTGGCAATTAATAGACTGCTTACACCAACAGCTCAAACGTGGAGAAACTAAATATATAGGAGTAGGTGAGCTTAGCAAGGGTTCTAAGACAAGAATGGATGTGGTATTAACGGCATACTGGGAATACATAAAGGACGAAAAACAAAAAAGCCACATTACCCTGATACAGAAAGAAGATGCTCTAAAATGAACTCTGAACCATGGATTTTAGTTTCAAACCTAAACAAAGATCAGCAATTTAACGGGGACAACGGCCCGCAAAAACTAGCTGTTTTTGCAAGAAATGCCTACAGCAAACGTATGCAGATAGAGCAAAATTTTCGTGACGATAAAAGCGAACGATTTGGTTTTGGTTGGAGGTTTAGTGGAACAAGAGATGCCGCTAAAATTAGTGTCTTGGTCCTTCTTGCAACGATCGCTTCCTTTATACTTTGGATGATTGGATTTGCTGCTGAAAAAAAAGGGCTACAATATGCGTTTCAAGCAAATACCGTACGCTCAAGGAGGATACTTTCATTTATTTTTTTGGCAAAGCAGCTAATAGAAAATGGATTAAAAAAGCTAAGAATACGAAAATTTCAGAAAATATTAGCATTATTTCAATTAGAATATAATGAAAACTCCTTGCTTGAGCCTATAGAAACAGGGAGCTTTCAAAAATGAGAGGATCCCTCAGCACGTCGCCCTGGATGATTCTGCAACCTGAAATTTCATCGCTAGGCTCCTTTGTCCACCCTACGCACACTGAACGCTCTAATGCAGCCTTGATGAAGCGAAGCGCAATCAAGCTTTTATAGTGGATTAATTTTAAAGTGACCGACGTCATCCCGAGCGAAGCGAGGGATCTCCTGTCACTTGATAGAGATCCCTCGCTTCGCTCGGGATGACGTGGTGGGCGTAGTTAAGAAAATCAAGAATCAACTTTATTTTTTCTTAAAATCATGTACGATGTTAGCTTGCCATGGATGGGTGATTAAAGGGATTTTTATTTATGAAACGTGTTTCGTTCTATTTAATATGCTTGTTAGTCTTATCAGGTTTAATCTCTCCAGCTTATGCTAAAGCAGTTATCTATGTTTATGGGTTAAATCAGGCAAAAATTGCTCATGGTCCATCCAATCGTACATATTATATTTCGCTAGGTGCGTTCTCTAAGCGGCAGCATGCTAATCAACTCTTGCGCGCTTATCGATCAGCCGGACGCGGGCGAGCGGTTGTGAGTTTTAAACAAGGGTATTACCGCGTGCTCTTAGGGCCTTTTCATTCGGCTCAAGCAGTGCGTACATTTGCTTACCACTCAAAGCCGGAGCCGCGTTACCGAGCTGAGCGCTCACATGCAGCACGATCCTCGCTGCGACCTTATCGTGAATGGGATTCGCTGCCCGTGCCAGCGCAAGCGCATGTGAATTGGAACAAAGGGTTTGATGTTCGGCCGGTTAAACCGGTGGTTCGTTATCAAGAACCTGTGGTGAGATCTTTGCCACCACCGCCCCCCCCCCCGATCAAGACCGTGCCCAAACGAGTCTTCACCATGCCTGCCTTCACCATGCCTGCCTTTATGAGGCCTTCGTTTTATTTCCCAAAAACCAATGCAGTCACACATAACGCAGGGCCTGCACAGTCTTTAGGGCATAGCAAGCCAAAATCTACTGTGACGCTGAGTCCAGCATCAGGACAATATGACAAAAAAGAACCGAATGGAGCGAGCTTTATACTCAAGAATCTTTCACCCGTCGCCACATTAAGTCTTGGGGCATCATCCTATAGCAGCCAGACCAACCAAACTTTTTATCTACAGCAGGACATTCAAAAGACCTATGAAGCCAATAACAGTACCGATACATTAGGTAATATTGAATTTTTCTTAGGCACACAACAATCACTAGGATCACGGTTAACAGGAGAGCTAGGTTTAGTTGCCTCAGGCACGACGAATGCAGCTTTATCAGGGTTTGTCTGGGAAGATGCCGATCCTGATTTTAAAAATTTTACTTATCAGTATAAACTCAATCATGCTTATCTCGGTGCTAAGGCTAAGCTTTTAGCAAAAACGCCGTATTATATTCAGCCCTATCTCAATGGCAGTCTTGGCGTCAGCTGGAATCAGGCCTATGATTATGTTGAAACCCCACTTCCTTTCCAAGAAATTTCAGCCCCTCCTTTTACGAACAATACCACGACAGCATTCTCCTATACGGCTGGTGCTGGTTTACAAACTCACTTTAATACTCAGTGGTCTTTGGGTATTGAGTATGAATTTGCTGATTGGGGGGAAAGTCATTTAGGTCGAGCTGAGAATCAAACCCTCAATACGGGCTTGTCACTTTCTCATTTTTATACCAATTCGTTATTTTGTACACTCAGTTATAAACCAAAAGATGGGTTAACGACTAAATAAAATTTACTAGAATGGAGTCTCACCAGTATGAGTATCGCTAAGCTTATCGCTCGCTGTATGGTTACTTGTAGTTTACTGCTTTGCGCGATGATGACCACGGCACATGCAGATAATACACAGCCAAAATTTGTGCTAGCACCAACGTCAGCCACATCAGTGCGAATATCAATTAATGGGACGCTCTCCGTGAGTTATCAAGTCACTAATGCGACCAAAGTCACGCGGACCCTGACGATGGTCCCTATTCAAGGTATCACTCAAAATACGGCAGGCATTGGGGCGTGCGCTAACCCATTTGTTTTAGCTTCTAATCAATCTTGCTCGTTAGTCTTAACCTTAGATGGAAGCACTTTACCTCACGGCGGGGTAACCAGCGGCCCTAAAATTTGTAAAACTAAACGTGCAGGTGATAACAGCCCTGATTTATTCTTATGCTCTCAACCTAGTCCGATCAACAGCTTAAATATTACTGTCATTTCCACTGCATCACCGACTTTGCTGGCGACCATCTCAACCGACAGAGAGGTCGGGGTCAATTACAGTCAAACCAACGTGGCAAGTGGAGGGGTACCGCCATACACCTATAGTGTTTTTTCAGGGACTCTGCCTGCGGGAACGACGTTAAACACGACGACAGGGACGGTCTCGGGTATGCCAACGACAGCAGGAGCATTTTCTTATGTGATTAAAGTCATCGATAGTGTGGGTGCATCAGCTACGGCTACAACGAGTGGAACCATTGCACCTGCTTTAGTCTTAACAGCAACGCCTTCAGCTAATCTTGAAGTCGGCGCAGTTTATTCTCAAACGAACATGGCCAGCGGCGGTCGCACACCTTATCGTTATAGTCTCTCCGCAGGGTCACTCCCTGGCGGAACCACCTTAAATATCACTACAGGGACAGTATCCGGCACCCTCACCAGTGGCGGTGCTTTCAATTATACGATCCAAGTGACTGATCTTGATGGTAAAAAAGCCACAGCGACATCAACAGGGACAATTGCTGCAACCATTTTCTTAAAAGCCACCGCTTCAACGGCTACAGAAGTAGGGGCCGCTTATTCACAAGTCAATACGGTCACAGGTGGGATTGCGCCTTTTACTTATAGTGTTTCAGCAGGTTCATTACCAGCTGGCACATCACTCAATACAAGCACTGGAACGGTTTCAGGCACGCCCACGAGTGGTGGATCCATTTATTATGTGATTCAGGTTAGCGACCATGATGGTTTAAAAGCTACAGCGACAAGCACGGGCACCATCGCGGCTACCATCACATTGACCGCGACGCCCTCGACATTTACAGAGATAGGGAGAGCCTACTCACAAATAAATACCGTTGCTGGTGGGACATCACCGTATACGTACAGTGTTTCTCAAGGAACACTACCAGAAGGGACGCATTTAGATATTTCAGGTACCGTCTCAGGCACACCCACCAGTGGGGGGGCATTTAGCTATACCATTCAAGTGACAGATAGGAATAGTTTAAAAGCCACAGCGCCAACAGTAGGAAACATTGCCTCTACAGTCTCAATTACAGCGCACCCATCCACCTTTACAGAGGTAGGTGTTGCTTATTCTCAATCGAATGTGGCTTCTGGAGGAACCACTCCGTATGCGTATTCTATTTCCTCAGGTGCTTTACCTAGCAACACATCACTCAATACCACAACAGGGTTGGTTTCAGGTACACCAGATAGTGGTGGCGCATTCTATTACATTGTTCAAGCTAAGGATGCTGCAGGTTTAAAAGCCACGGTTCCAGTTCAAGGGGCTATTGCGTCTACAGTTCAGATGACCGGTACTCCTTCAACGCTAACTGCGGTAGGGGAAGTCTATAGCCAAACCAATGTGGCTTCTGGTGGAACGGCACCTTATACTTATGCTCTTTCTTCAGGTGCTTTACCTACGAATACATCACTGAATACGACAACTGGGACGGTTTCAGGTACGCCAACTGGAAGCGGGCAGTTCAATTACACCATTCAAGCCACTGATGCCGATGGCATAAAAGCTTCGGTGCCGACTCAAACAACTATTTCAGGATCATTGCATTTAGTCTCTACGCCATCACCCCACACAGAGCTCAACACAGCTTATAATCAGCTGAATACAGTCAGTGGTGGGACGGCGCCTTATGCTTACGCTCTGGTTAACGGGAGTCTTCCTAGTGGCACAACCCTGAATACGACAACAGGGACTGTTTCTGGTACCCCAAACAGTGGGGGGGGCTTCAATTATACGATTCAAGTGACGGATCACTCAGGTTTAAAAGCGTCTGCTGTAACCCAAGGGAGCATTGCTGCTGCGGTCCAGATCACTGCCACCAACTCAACGTTAACAGCGGTGGGAGAATTATATAGCCAAACCAATGTGGCCTCTGGTGGCACAGCACCTTATACTTATGCTGTTTCTTCAGGTACGGTGCCTACGAATACATCACTGAATACGACAACCGGGACAGTTTCAGGTACGCCAAATGGGAGCGGTCAGTTCAATTATACTATTCAAGCCACTGATGCCGCTGGCTTAAAAGCTTCAGTGCCGACTCAAACGACTATCTCAGGATCACTGCAATTAGTCTCTACCCCTTCTTCCCAAACAGAAGTCAACAGGTTCTATAATCAGCTGAATACAGTCAGTGGCGGGACGGCGCCTTATACCTACGCCCTTATTAACGGGAGTCTTCCTAGTGGCACAACCCTGAATACGACAACAGGGACTGTTTCTGGTACCCCAGACAGTGGGGGGGGCTTCAATTATACAATTCAAGTGACGGATCATGCAGGTTTAAAAGCGTCTGCTGTAACCCAAGGGAGCATTGCTTCCGCGGTCCAAATTACTGCCACCCCTTCAACGTTAACGGCGGTAGGGGAACTATATAGCCAAACCAATGTGGCTTCTGGCGGCACGGCACCTTATGCTTATGCCGTTTCTTCAGGTACTTTACCTACGAATACATCACTGAATACGACAACTGGGACGGTTTCAGGGACGCCAACTGGAAGTGGACAGTTCAATTACACTATTCAAGCCACTGATGCGGATGGCTTAAAAGTTTCGGTACCGACACAAACGACGATTGCAGGAACGCTGCATTTAGTCTCTACGCCCTCTCTCCGCACAGAAGTTGGTGTATCTTATAGTCAGCTGAATACAGTCAGTGGCGGGACTGCGCCTTATACCTACGCCGTTGTTAATGGGAGTCTTCCTAGTGGCACAACGTTGAATACGGCAACAGGAACTGTTTCTGGTACCCCAGACAGTGGAGGAAGCTTCAATTATAATATTCAAGTGACTGATAGCGCAGGTATAATTGCTTTTGCTCAAACTCAAGGAAGCATTGCTTCTGCAGTTCAGGTCACACCCACCCCCTCAGCCAATACAGCAGTAGGAGAAGTCTATACTCAAACTAACGTTGCCTCTGGTGGAACTGCACCCTATACCTATTCCCTTTTTTCAGGCTCATTACCCAGTAACACTTTCCTGAATACGTCTACAGGCACCGTTTCTGGTACACCAGATACTAGCGGCCCTTTCATTTATGTGATTCAAGCAACGGATAGTATTGGAGCTAAAGCCTCCGCTACATCGCAAGGTACTATCGCAGGAACACTGGGTCTAAATGCGACTACCTCAACTTTTACACAAGTGGGCGTGAGCTATACTCAACTCAATACAGTGATTGGTGGCACTTCGCCTTATACTTATGCGGTAACGACCGGTGCACTCCCAGCAGGGACAACCTTGAATACATCGGGGACGGTTTCTGGAACGCCAACAACTGGGGGTGCATTTATCTATACCATCACGGTTACGGATCATGATGGTGCAAAGGCTTCTGCTCCAACCCAAGGTAATATTGCGTATGCCACTTTAGTGTTAACCGCAACACCATCAAGCACGACTCAAGTGAATTCTTTTTACTCACAGACCAATGTGGCAGCCGGTGGGAAAACGCCTTACACATACTCTGTTGCGAGTGGCAGTAGCTTACCTGCAGGGTTAGCACTTAATACCACAACAGGGACGGTGTATGGTACACCACTGACAGCTGCTGCGTTTTCTTATATTATTCAAGTCCAGGATACACAACCCACAACGCAATTCGCGCCTACAAGGGGTACAATGGCTGGCAATTCGACCCAAACGCTGTATAGCACAACCAATACAGATCTTCTCTTCTCAACAGACAATGGCGTGAGCTGGACACCGACAACGGGGACTATTCCTGCTAATTATAATTCAGGTTTTATCACAGCCAACGGTACGCTTTATGTGGGGGGATCGAATGGGGCTGTTTATGTGTCACGGGATGCGGGTGCTACCTGGACAGCAACAGCAACAAACCCTTACGGAAGTACGCCCGTAGAAGGTGTTTTTGTGACGTCTAATGGGATTATCTATGCCACTTCTAGCACTGCAGTTTTCAACTCTACTGACGGTGGAGTGAGTTGGTCTATCACGGGCGGCGTCGCTGTCTCTGGGAATCTACTTAAAGCGCTATTTGTGAATCAGGCTGGCATTCCATACACGGGTGATATTTTAGGCGGTGTTTATCATTATATTTCTCCAACATGGTATATCACCGGAACACCTGATATTACTCACCCCTCACCAATCCTGGGTCTTTTCATAGCCAGCAATGACACTACCCTCTATGCAGCGACAGGAACAAGTAATGGCGGTGTTTTTGTGTCAACAAACAGTGGAACGAGTTGGACGGAAACACCCTCTCCGGATGCGGGCCAACCGGTGAATAGTATTTTTGCAAATGCCAGTGGCGTACTTTATGCAGCCACTCAGAATAACGTGAATCTATCGAGTAACGGCGGCACAAACTGGACAACAACGACTTCACCTTCACCTGGCGGGGCAGCCCTAACCAGTGTTTTTCTCGCACCAACCATCTTGTATACAGGCATTGGTTCCACTATAAACAGTTCAACCAACAGCGGAGTGACTTGGACATCTTCAGGCGCATGCGGGAATCCGGTCACTAGCATTGCTCTGGCATCGGATGGAACATTCTATACAGGCTCGGAAATTGGTAATGTTTTCTTCTATTCACCGACTACTAATGCGTGCACATATACTAATGCGCCAGGATCCGGGTACGCAATTACTGGTTTATTTGTTACACCCATAACATCAACCCAACCAGATGGAATACTCTATGCGATCTTAAATGTAGGTAATGGGAGCGAAGATGACGTTTATTACTCAACCGATAAGGGTAACAATTGGAGTTCCATATTTCCTGCTCCTGCTGCTCCATCCTCTATTTTTGTTAGCTCCTCGACCACCTCTACTTCTAATACTGCGGTGGTTTATATAGGGTTAGTGACTGGCCAAGTTATGACCTCAACAGGAACTTTCTCTCCGTGGACATCGTTATCTGCAGGAATTCCAGAGCCTAATTCAGCGGTTCAAGCTATTTATTTGACTTCTAATCAGTTTATTTATGTAGGAACGGCTAGTGGAAATGTGTATGTTGCAACTCTTACTGGAAACTCTTGGACTAAGTTAACTCAACCTGATGGCACAGCTATACAGGGTCTATTTGTTGCGCCTAATGGAACAACGATATACGCGACCACCCAGAGTGGCAAAGTTTTCGTATCTACTAATACTGGTAGCACTTGGACAGCGACAACGACTACACCCAGCGGTGGAACAACACCAGCGTATGGGATGGCTGTTCAATACTAACCTCAAAAGGATAACTTTTGTAAAACGCACATGCTGAACGCGGGGGTACATCGGAACAGGCCCTCTCCCCAACCCGCGAAGGGCATCATCATACTACTCAAAGTCCTAGCGCGGGAGAGGGGGCAGATCGAGATAAGCTGGAAAATCTGTTCATGAACTCGGTTGTGACCGTGTTCAAAAAAACTTCAGGGACGTTGCCTACAACGTTCGATAAAATCATCAATTAATTTTGACGCAATGCTTATTGCTGTAGAGGGGCGACCTGGGAGCTGATCATACCTGTACCAGCCAGCCTCTTCGATTTCATGTTGATCTATCTCGATTTCTCCAGCTGCATAATCTGCTATAAATGCGATCATCAGTGAATCTGGGAACGGCCAGGGTTGTGAGCCCATATAGACTAGATTTTTTACCTCTAATCCCACTTCCTCTTTAATTTCACGGTGAACCGCTTCTTCGACACTCTCGCCTGGTTCAACAAACCCGGCAATCAGCCCATAAACCCCGGGTAAAAAATGAGGGCTTCTTGCCATTAAGACATGATGACCTTTTTTAATTAAAACAATAATGCTGGGTGAAATCCGTGGAAAAAAGCTTAGATCACAAGGTTGGCATGTGCGCTCAAAGCTGTTGGCAATCTGTTCTGTAATCGAACCACAGTGACCACAAAACCGGTGGTTTTTATCCCAATTAATCACGCCATAGGCCTTCGTTGCCATGGCATATTCAGCCTCACTAAATAAGGATAAAGCTTGTCGCAAAGGTAAACGAATCAAGTGTTCTGGTAAGGATAGGTTCTCCTCAATTTCAGCGCAATAGTATTGGGCCTGATTTGATTCTCCCAAATAAAATCGTCTCAAAAACAGGGGCGTGATGTCGTTTAATGCGATATCGATGGGTAAGGCATGGTCTTGCTTTAATACTAGTAAATGATCACCTTGAACAAGAAACCAAAGATGTTGAGACGCTCGATGTGATAATGTCATTTAAATCACCTTTTTATAATCATAGATCATTCATTTAAACATGTACCATTTATAATGATCTACCACAAAACACTGAAATATATAGGGTATCTTAGTATTTTCCAATCCTAAAATGAGCCTGAAATAGCACCCGATGCCATCTCAGTTTATGGGAAATTGTTTTGTTTTTATTTGTTTAAAATAATAGCATAAATTGTTATTGTAATCAAAGACAGTGGATTGGTGTGGATGAAGTGTGGTCAAGGCTGTGGGCGATAATGTTGATAACGTTTTTTTGTTATCAACATTTCGTCCATAGTCTTGTCCACACGCTCCGAAGGATCATCCATACCTACATTAGCGTGTTTCTTGACTTACCCTTTTGCCAACCGTCAGCTTTTATGGGCTTGTCTCAGAAAATGATTCGTGCCAACGATACCGCCATCCAATTGATTTTGGCTAATTTAGATCGAGCTCGAAGGGGCCTGTCACGGGGGGCTGTATTTTCAGTGCTCGCAAGCTGTGCGCTGAAAACACAGCCCCCCATGCCACCCTTCGTTTTTGTGGAGAGGATAGCCAAAATAAATTGGATGGCTTAGAGCGTGCTAAATTAAAAGCGTTCGTCTGCGCTTTGTTGGTTATCCTGTCGGTCTCAAAAAGGACGATGGTGATTGTTGGGGGTTAAGGTCAAGCTCACTCATTTTCTAAAATCTCTACATCCTGGACTTTAGCCATTTTCCGCTCCAATGTCCGTTCGCCCTGAGGAGGCGCATACTCTATCTAAATCAATGGCACTGAAGCTTAACGCGCCGTCTCGAAGGGTGTTGCATCTAACTTCATCGGTAAGCATAACCCGATA
>JAPLRL010000068.1:0-980 GCA_026399205.1 Gammaproteobacteria bacterium | reverse complement strand
ACTGTGTTAACAGGTTGTACAGAGCTAACCCTTCGAGACGGCGCGTTGAGCTTCAGTGCATAACGACTAAGATCGAAAGCGCGCCTCCTCAGGGCGAACGGAATCTAGGGTATAGTGATGAAAATTGGCTAAAGTCGAGTACATCATTTTCCTTAAAAGATGAATGGCTGTACAACACCTCTGAAGATATTAGTCTAAACAGTTCTGTCCGCGCTTTTTTCATTGCTTTGGCGGCCTGTAGGTCAGAGGCTAGTCGCATTTGTAAATCAAGGACTTCAAAGCCCACATTGGCTTTTAAACAGCTTGCTGCATTGAGCAGGGACTTTAATTTTTCATATGGAGTCATCATGCTTCGA
Source organism: Gammaproteobacteria bacterium (assembly GCA_026399205.1). Classification (GTDB taxonomy): domain Bacteria; phylum Pseudomonadota; class Gammaproteobacteria; order Legionellales; family Legionellaceae; genus 2-12-FULL-37-14. The sequence continues at coordinate 624 of JAPLRL010000068.1, read as the reverse complement.
TAGGGATATGTTTTTTTCTCTTTACCCTTTTCATCAGTTTTGATTTCAGCAAAGAAACAGGGGCGATGAAAATTCAAGTAAGGTGTTAGATATTGGCGGTTAAATTCATTAATCACTGGCGCCCATTTTTGAGCGATATGGGTGTAGCCTAGGTACTTCCTAACAATGGAACCATTTTTGGATTCCGCCAAGGCATTGTCATTTGAATGTCTTGAGCGTGATTTTGTCATTTCAATATGAAGCTTATTCAAGAGCCGAGCAACCACATGATTAATGTATTCGCTGCCATTATCCGAATGAAAATTAATAATAACGAAAGGAAATGTAGCCAATAACTCCTCTAGAATAGGGATTAAATAACGTTCACTAATCTTTTCAACGCTAAGAATCACTTCAAATTGGGTGACCTCGTCAACTGCATTGATATGATAAACCCCTTTTTGTTTATCTTGATCACCCTGATGGACCGTGTCTATCCTGATGTATCCTAATTTCCCGACAAAATTGTAGCTAGGTCGTCAAAAAACCATTAATTAACAAGAAATTAGATGCTATTTAGCCTTGCTTTTTGCCTTAAACATAGCGACAATTATCGCCATGTTTAAGGCGTAGGCGAGACATGGC
>JAPLRL010000081.1 GCA_026399205.1 Gammaproteobacteria bacterium | reverse complement strand
ATGTTAAAAAAGTTCACCGCCGAATCATTGCTTATTTTGGTCAACACGCGCTTCAAATATATGGTTTACCTTTGGACTTAAAACATGTCGAAATCGATTATTCTAATTATAAAAACTTGCTACATTGGTGCGAAATATAGGCTATAAGATACATGATCCAGACCGTGTTTTTGGACACCCCATAGAGGTCAAACCAGCCTTGTTTAATACATACTTTCCTCATGGCCTGTCCCGTTCACAAATTATTTTATATGATGCCGTGATATTTAAAATCAATTTTCTTATCTATGATCTCATGCATTATGATCGCCCAGAAGAAACGATGAGCGAGCAAGACATCCTTCAACTGAAGGCGCAATGGAAACAAATGCAAGCAAAAACAGCGCGGCTATTTGTAAAGCAATTAAGCCAAATGCCATTAATTGATTTTAACCAATCTGCTCACAACCATTCATATATGGCTGTAACACACTAGGAATTAAAACAGCACCCGATTCGGTTTGATAGTTTTCTAAAATAGCCACCAACGTACGTCCCACTGCCAAAGCAGATCCATTCAGCGTATGCAGCCACTTTGGCTTACCACTCTCGACACAACGATATCGAGCTTGCATACGCCGCGCTTGATAGGCCTCATAGTTTGAACAAGAAGAAATTTCGCGATATTGGTTCTGACTCGGCAACCATACTTCTAAGTCATATGTTTTTGCTGGATTTCCTAAATCACCCGTACACAATGCCACCACCCGGTAAGGTAACCCCAAGCGTTGTAAGACAGCCTCTGCATGCGATAAAAGTTTTTCTAATGCGGCGTAAGACTCTGTGGGTGTAGTCACCCACACCAATTCGACCTTCTCAAATTGATGCTGACGAATCATCCCCTTTGTATCTTTTCCATAGGAACCAGCCTCACTTCTAAAACAAGGCGAATGACACACCCAGCGTAGTGGCAAGGCCTCTTCTGCAACAATCATATCGCGAACAAAGTTCGTCACGGGGACTTCTGCTGTGGGCGCCAAGCAATAGCCCGACTCATCGGCTAATTTAAATAAATCAGCATCCATTTTAGGCAACTGTCCAGTCCCATATAAACTGGCTTGATTGACCAGATAGGGCACATAGACTTCTTGATACCCATGCTCAGTGGTATGTAAATCTAGCATCCACTGGGTCAACGCACGATGTAAACGAGCAATCCCATCACGTAAAACGACAAACCGAGCACCAGTGAGTTTAGCCGCCATTGCAAAATCCATTTGCCCCAAAGCCTCACCTAATTCATCATGTGAGCGGGGGGTAAAGGAGAAAACCGGCACGTCTCCATGATGACGAAGGGTGACGTTGTCTCTTTCATCTTTTCCATCAGGCACAGATGCATGCGGCAAATTAGGGAGGCATTCAACCCATTTTGTCCACTCTTTAAGGCTTGCTTCAAGACCGTGCTTTTGCTGTTCCAAGTCATGCGTCAATGCGACGACTTGTGCTTGTAATGCATCAGTTGGTTCACCACGCGCTTTCGCTTGTCCAATTTCTTTAGAGCGCTGATTACGTTCATGTTGTAATTGTTCGGTGCGAACTTGAAAGGCTTTACGTTTTGCATCTAAGGCTTCAAATGCACTCACATCAAAGTGAATGCCTCTTCGAGCTAATTGCTCAGCAACAAATGCGGGTTGTTCACGCAATAATTGTGGATCTAACATGGTGGTCACTCATCTCATTCAGCGAACAATACCCCGTTCGGAGTCTCGTAACATATCAATAAAAGCAGATACTTCTGCGCACTCTTCTTGCAAAATAACCAGCTCATCAATGGCCTGCTGAACCGTTAAATTTTGACGAAAAATAATTTTGTAGGCACGTTTCAAAAGATTCACTTGTGTGGAAGTAAAACCTCTTCGCTTCAATCCAATGGTATTCAGCCCACACGCCTTTGCATCAGATGCATCCGTGCCAATCACCATTAAATAAGGGAGCACATCTTTCGTCACATAAGTTGCTCTAGCAATAAATGCATAAGCCCCCACCTGACAAAATTGATGAACGGCTGCGTAGCCGCCAATGGTCGCAAAATCATGCACCGTCACATGCCCTGAAAGTGCTGCATAATTCACCATAATAGTATGGTTGCCAATCACGCAATCATGTCCCACATGTGTATAAGCCATGAAGTAATTATGATCGCCAATTTTGGTCAGTGCGCCGCCTTTGACTGTGCCGCGGCTCATCATACCGTATTCTCGAATGACATTATGATCGCCAATTTCCAAACGCGTCGGCTCACCCTGATAGTTAATATCTTGCGGATCATTTCCCACAGAAGCGAATTGATAAATTTTATTAAATCGACCAATTTTGGTGGGTCCTTGGATCACCACATGGGGACCAACCCAGGTTCCCTCACCAATCTCAACACCAGCGCCAATCACAGAACCCGGTCCAACACTAACATCTTTGGCAAGCTTTGCGTCAGGATGAATCATTGCATGCTTATCTATCACGAGGAATTTCCTTTGCGGCACTCATTAAATCCGCTGTACAAACGCATTTTTCTCCGACAAATGCTTCACCATGCATACGCCAAAAATCTCGCTTTGTCCCAATTAATTTGACTCTTAATTCCAATTGATCGCCTGGAATCACCACATGTTTAAATTTAACTTTATCAATGCCCGCAAAGTAATATAAAAAGTCATACCCTTCTTTCGGCTGCCTTGATAAATTTGACAAAATAGCACTCGCCTGAGCCAATGCTTCTACCATGAGCACCCCTGGCATAATGGGGTTACCTGGAAAGTGCCCAGGAAAAAAAGGCTCGTTGATCGTCACATTTTTTATGGCCGTCAAATAATCGAAAGGCTCATAAGTCATCACGCGATCAATCAAAATAAAGGGGTAACGATGTGGCAATAAATCTAAAATTCTTGAAACATCAATGGATTGACCCATTTTTTATCCTCAAAACTACAGTGAGTGTTATATTAAGCATATTGTAGGGTGGATTAGGGCCGCCAGGCCCGTAATCCACCTTTGAACTTAGAGACAAGGTGGATTACGGGCCTGGCGGCCCTAATCCACCCTACCTTAGTTCATTTGTGCCGAATAATGACTCATTTTTTACTATTGAATATTCTTCAACACTTTATCAGTCACATCCAATTGTGCAGCACTATAAGGTGCGGCATCTTTCTGAAGAACCACATCATATTTTTCTTCTTTTGCAACACCATCAATGGCTTTACGAATACGTGCATATAAATCTTCCATCGCTTCGTTGTGAGCCGTGCTTAACTCTTGTTGATATTGCTGTCCTTCACGTTCGAACGTTTGTTGCGACATGACAATCTTTTTTTCTAAGTCTTTTTTCTGATCTGCACTTAGCACTGTATTGTCGCGTTTAAAACGCTGCATATCTTTTTTTAGATCGTCTTCCATGGCAACCAGTTTGTCACGACGAGGTCTAAAATCTTTTTCCAGCTTCTCTTGAATCACTTTCATTTGTGGCGCAATTTGCATAATACGCTGTAAATCAACGACACCAATTTTTGTGCCGTCGGCAAACGCAACACCCCAACAACACATGACTACTAACCATAACCCCATCAAGCGCTTCATAACTTCCTCTCCATCATCAATTAACCTTGAAAAGCTTCTGATGCTAACATACTTCATTTCAGGTTGCGATACCTCAAAATCCAGAAGACATTGAAAATTGAAAATACTGTGTTTTATCAATTTCCTGAGGGTTAACAGGCACCCCAACACTAAATGCCAGTGGCCCAAAAGGTGAACGCCATTCAATCCCTAGACCACCAGAGTAACGAATGGGTCCAGCTGGCGTACCTTGTAAATTTAAGGGTAATCCATAAGAGAACACATTACCAAAATCAAGAAACGCAGTCGTTCTCACGGTGTCTCTACTTAAAGGATAAGGTAAAATTAAACCCACACTACCATTCCCAATTAAATTGCCCCCCAACGAGTTATCATTGTTGTCTTGTGGCCCCAAAGAGAAACTTTGATACCCTCTGACTTGACCAGGCTGTGCGATCCCCCCTGCATAATAGTTCTCAAAGAAAGGTAGCCCAAGATTATTAAATTGGTTCCCATAACCCACATTCCCCAGAGCCGTAAAAATAAACCCAGATATAAGGGGTTGATACCAATGCATTTGATACCCTGCTTTATAATATGAAAAAGAGGGGCTTGTGGCTGGTAACGCAATCAGCGCATTGAACTGCTGATTCCAACCCCGATTAGGGAATGGCATTTGATCATAAGTATTACGATTCATCCCCGCAACCAATCGACCCTCTTGGAAATTACGTCCATAGGTCGTGACAAAGTTTTGTATCGGAATCACACTTCCCATCGATTTAATATCAAGGCCCTGATAACCATAGCCAAATTGCAAGCTACTATGCTCTCCAATCAACATGCTATAGCTTACATCCCCCCCAAATCGGTCAGATGAATACGCACTCACATCTAGTCGCCTTGGATCAACCGTCTCAAAGTAGCCATTAAACCCACGACCTATGCCGGTTTTAGAATAAAACGGGTTAAAATAATTGACCGAATAATTTTGTCCCCAGTAACTCGCATTAAATGACAAGCCCATGGAACGCCCAGTCCCCAGAAAATTATGTTGATTAAATGCAGCATTCACCTGCGGACCGTTAGTCCCGTATCCGATTGATGCATTCGCTTCAGCTGATGGGGCTTCTTCTACGTCAACATCTAAGTCAACTTGATTATTTTCTCCAGGAACAGGCGTGGTTTTAACATGCACGTCTTTTAAATACCCTAAAATACGCATTTGTCGTTCAGATTCTTTGATGTTGTGTAATGACAACAAGCCCCCTTCATTTTGTCGAATCACGCTACGCAAAACATAATCAGCTGTTTTCGTGTTGCCATGAAACTGAATGCGCCGTACATACACATGACGACCCGGTTCAACAATAAAGGTGACTAAGACCGATCGTTTTTCTTCATTAATGAGCGGCTCTGCGCGAATCACTGGAAACCCATAGCCGATATCACCTAACGCCCCACCAATCGCAGAAATACTCTCCGTCACCTTTTTGCGTGAAAAAATATCGCTGGCACGGACCAACACCAGTGACTTAATTTTTTCTTTAGGTAAAACCGTTTTCCCAACGACCTTAAAACCAGAAAAATAGTATTGAGAACCCTCTTTAAGGTGAATGTTAATATAAACATCTTTTTTATCTGGCGATAACAACACCTGCGTCGATAGCACTTCAAATTTAATATAGCCTCGGTCTAAATAGAAAGAACGAATGGCTTCTAACGATGTATCTAGCGCTAATTTTGAATATTGATCTTTCTTTGAAAAATAAGTAAATAAATTGCTGGTCTGCAAGGTCATTTCACCTTGTAGCTGATAACTCGAAAAATGTTGATTTCCCGTAAATTTAATTTCTCTAATTCTTGCGACCCGCCCTTCAGAGACGGTCACTTGTATACCCACTCGATTTTCAGTCAGTGTTGTGACTTTTGAATCAATGCGTGCGTTATATTTTCCACGCGCTAAATAGGCTTGCTTTAATTCTTTTTCTAAATGCTCTAACGACGCACGTTGAAAGACACGCCCTTTGACTAATCCGAGTTGTTTGAGCAATTCTTTCATTTTATCACTCGGAATCTCACTGTTTCCCGTGACGGCAACACTCCCAATAGTCGCCCGCTCAACCACATAAACCACCAACGTGCTACCTTCTCGCTCTAAACGCACCGATTGAAAAAATCCCGTCTCATATAAGGTACGAATAATGGATGCTGTCTCACCGGGATCGAGCTCTTCACCCACTTGAATCGGCAAATAATTATAAACGGTTCCCTGCGTCACTCGCTGCAGGCCAACCACTCGAATCGATTTCACCACAAAACCCTGCGCAGCGTATACAGATGAAGCCATCATCAACACCACAACACACATCCATTTTAATATGCTCATTACAACCAAAGCCTCTTTATTCTAGTAAACTATGTCTTGCTAAGCGTATACCTAACGCCTTCGCCAAATGCATTTCATCTTCTGTAAGCTGCGTTTGCTCGTCTAATGCCACATGCGTCACGCCATAAGGTGTTCCACCCGAACGCGTTGACGTTAATGCGGGTTCGGTATAAGGCAAACCCAGTAAAACCATCCCATGATGAAAAAGCGGGATCATCATACTCAATAACGTGGACTCTTGGCCACCATGCATGGAGGCAGAGGAAGAAAACACAACAGCAGGTTTATCAACCAAGTCTCCAGACAACCACAACGCACTGGTGGTATCCCAAAAATATTTCATGGCTGAAGCCATGTTACCAAACCGTGTCGGGCTGCCTAATGCCAAACCCTTGCAATGTCTCAAATCATCGAGTGTCGCGTAAGGTGCACCCACATCAGGCACCTCTTTTGAGGTCGCCTCACACGTTGGTGAGACCTCAGGCACCGTCCTTAAGCGTGCTTCGATTCCCTCTACAGACTCAATGCCGCGCGCAATATATTGTGCTAATAACGCAGTCGAGCCATGGCGAGAATAATACAAAACCAAAATATAAGGCGACATAAATGAGATCCTTGCATCCTTTCTCAAAACAACGCATTATCCTATGTCTGGGCTATTAATCAATATCTCTACTCACTGAAATAGCGAAGAAAATGACAAAAAAACATCTAAATAATCAGAATAAAATCATCCCGTTTATTATTTTTGTTTATAACAAATTTATGCAAGACGATTGCATGTACCGTGCCTCTGCGCTCACGTTCACAACGCTGCTCACCATCGTGCCACTCATGTACGTGAGTTTGGCGATATTATCCTTGTTCCCCCTCTCTCATGAGTTTGCTAGCGCTATTCAAAATTTTATTTTTCAAAATTTTGTCCCGGCCACCGGCAAAGTGGTGCAACTTTATCTTCAACAGTTTGCCTCACAAACCCAAACCTTACCCACATGGGATTTGCTCTTTCTTTTTGTCACCGTCTTTTTTATGATGTTTACCGTCGAGCAATCGTTTAACATCATTTGGTGTGCACCGCGCGCACGGCCTAATCTACATGCACTGCTACTGTATTTTTCAATTTTGTGTGTCTCCCCAATCCTCCTAGGCATGAGCCTCACGGCCACCACTTACTTTTTATCTTTACCTATTTTTCAAATTGCAAACGAACCTTTACTACTGACCAAGGGCCTGCCTTTTGTTTTTTCATTACTGGGTTTCACTTTGTTATATGCCATTTTACCCAACTGCCCGGTCCGATTCGTCGCAGCCCTCGTAGGCGGTGGCGCTGCAGCCGTTTCGTTTGAAATCGCCAAACATGGCTTTGTGTTTTATTTATCGCAATTCAATAGTTATCAACAATTATATGGTGCATTTGCAGTTATTCCGGTTTTTTTCATTTGGCTTTATATGGTGTGGCTGATTACTTTGTTGGGTGCGGAATACGTCATCCTGAGCGTAGCGAAGGATCTCAATTTGACAAAGATATAGCCAAATTCAGGAGGTCCTTCACTGCGTTCAGGATGACGTTTGTTCGTTGTGAGTGCTAATAAAACAAACTTATCCACAACCTGAGGAGTTACAATATATACCGCGCCAAATCCTCATCCTGAACCAACTCACCCAAATGTTGATCCACATACGCGCTATCTACAATCACCGTTTGACCCGATTGATCGGTTGCTTCAAATGAAACCACTTCTAACAAGCGCTCGAGGACGGTATAAAGACGACGTGCTCCAATGTTTTCGGTCAGTTTATTCACTTGGAACGCCACTTCAGCAATGCGCTGAATACCTGAAGCATCAAAGTTCAGGTTCACCCCTTCTGTGCCGAGCAATGCGGTATATTGTTTGGTGAGTGACGCCTGGGGTTCGGTTAAAATTTGTACAAAATCATCCACACCCAAGGCAGATAATTCCACTCGAATTGGCAAGCGACCTTGTAATTCTGCGATTAAATCAGAAGGCTTACAGGAATGAAATGCACCAGAGGTAATAAATAAAATATGATCGGTTTTTATTGGACCGTACTTTGTAGACACCGTACAGCCTTCAACCAATGGCAGCAAATCACGCTGAACCCCTTCTCGTGACACATCACCAGAGCGATGTTCTTCACTTCTGGCCACTTTATCAATTTCATCAATAAAGACGATGCCATTTTCTTCTATGTTTTGAATCGCGAGCGTTTTAATATCTTCTTCGTCGACACGTTTTAAGGCCTCTTCTTCTTTTAATAACTGCAAAGCCCGACCAATCAGCAATTTACGTTTTTGCGTGCGCTGATTTCCGATTTGCTGAAACATCGATTGCAGTTGGTTGGTCATTTCTTCCATGCCAGGTGGGGCCATGATTTCAACCCCAACGGAAGGTGTGGCAACTTCAATTTCAATTTCTTGCTGATCGAGCGTGCCTTCACGCAACTTTTTTCTGTAGCGTTGTCTTGAGACAGTCTCTTTCTCTGCTTTTTCTTCTAGATCTCGAGGTGGGGTCAACAACACATCTAAAATGCGCTCTTCTGCTGCATCCGCCGCTAACGAAGCCACTTGTTTCATCGCCTCTTCTCGCGATTGCTTCATCGCAATATCAGCTAAATCACGAATAATAGAATCAACATCGCGCCCAACATACCCAATTTCTGTAAATTTTGTTGCTTCGACTTTAATAAAAGGGGCACGAGCAATTTTTGCCAATCGACGGGCAATTTCTGTTTTGCCTACCCCTGTCGGCCCAATCATCAAAATATTTTTAGGCATGATCTCAGCACGTAACAGTGGATCTTGAATTTTCATACGTCGCCAACGGTTACGTAAAGCAATCGCTACCGCGCGCTTTGCTGGATGTTGACCTACAATATATTGATCAAGCTCTTGAACAATTTCTCTTGGCGTCATGACTTCGTTACTCATGGTTTTTATTATCCAAACATTCAATGGTTAAATGGTGATTTGTATAAATACAAATGTCTCCTGCGATCATCAAAGATTTTCGAACAATCTCTTCAGCATCTAAATCACTGTTGTCTAGCAATGCTCTAGCGGCAGCTTGTGCATAAGGCCCGCCCGAACCAATGGCAATTAACCCACCTTCAGGTTCAATCACATCACCATTCCCAGAAATCATCAAGGTTGCTTTAGAGTCTGCCACGGCTAATACGGCTTCTAATCGACGAAGGATGCGATCGGTTCGCCAATCTTTAGCTAACTCAACGGCTGCACGCACTAGCTGCCCCTGATGGGCTTCAAGTTTGCGCTCAAAGCGCTCAAATAAAGTAAATGCGTCTGCCGTCCCGCCAGCGAAACCTGCAATCACATTGTCTTTATAGAGTCGTCTAATTTTACAGGCATTGCCTTTCAAAATAGTCGGGCCCAGGGTGACTTGACCATCTCCACCCATCACCACTTTGTTCCCCCGTCTCACGGAAAGAACGGTGGTTCCACGGTATTGTTCCAATTGATATCCCCCATCTATGTCATGGGGTATAGATGGGGATCATTTTAGAAATTTCAAGTTTTGGATTGTGGCTGCGCCCAGTAGGTGTTTTGCGTAAGTCCTATCTATGCTATGCTGTTTTTTTCGACTTCACTTATGAGTACCTCATCATGAATGATGCAGCGCTAGTTAAAAAAGATAAAATTGCCATAATCAATTGGCTTATCGAACAATTTCCTGCTGCTTTCTTTAAGAAAGCCAGCGATATCAAACCCCTGCAAATTGGCATTTTTGAAGAATTGCTCTATTTTTACGAACGACTAGAAGCCCCGCCTTTTAGTAAAAAGGCATTGAAAGAGGCCCTGCGCTTTTACAGTTACTCCCCTGCCTACTTACAATCACAGCAAGAAGGGGCCGCGAGAATTGATTTGTATGGCAATGAAGTCGCTGTGGTCAACAAAGAGCAAGCGAAATATGCAAAACAGCATCATGCGGAGAGATATGTAAAGGTTAGCTGAGGTCACTAAAGTGTATAAAAACGTTAGAGACATCACTCAGACTTCTGACACACCATAATATAATTCACCTGCACGGAGCGCTGTATAAACGCCTGATGAACCACAGGCAAATACCCGACCCCCAGCAGTTTCACAACCTCTAAGCCGGCACCGCGTGCCATTGCAGCCAATTCACTCGGGCGAATAAACTTTGCATAATCATGAGTTTGTCTTGGTAATAAATTTAAAACATACTCAGCCATCACGACCGCGCTTAAATACGCTTGCATAGTGCGGTTGATGGTAGACAAAAATAATAGGCCGCCTGGACGTAACTTAGATGCGCAAGATTGAATCACCGCTTCAGGAGAGGTCACATGTTCAAGGAGTTCAAAACAGGTCACGCTATCAAATGACGAAGGTGAAAACGCTTCAATAGGTGTGGCATGATAAGTCAACGTTAAAGACTGCTGGCTCGCATGCGCTTTTGCAATCTCAATCGAACGCAGATCAGCATCAATTCCGGTCACCGTAGCACCCAGTCTGGCCAACGACTCAGACAAAATACCACCCCCGCATCCCACATCTAGCACGGTTTGACCTTTCACATCACCGAAAGATTGAATCACACCCACTCTTAGCGGATTCAGTCGATGTAATGTTTTAAAAGGTCCTTCAAGATCCCACCAGCCATCTGCCAATGCATGAAACTTGGCAACTTCATTTGCATCAATCGTGGTCTGCAACATGAGGATTTAATCCATTTGAGGAAACCCAACGATGTTAACAGAACAAAAAATAAGTTCAAGTTTCGGGATTCAATTAAACGGGTTTTTCCTTGTACTTTCGCGCCATTTTCGCTAGTGTCATTTGATATTCTGCGTACACATGATGAAACCATGGATAAAACTCTGACAGATGCATTAACGTGGATCAAACAACAAGAACCTCACTGTATTGAGCAACTCATCACCTGGTGTAACGTTCGCTCTGGCTCAACCCATCTACCGGGGTTAGAGGCTATGCACCAACACTTAGCTCAAGCCTATTCAAGCCTCGCAGACCAACAGCAAACATTGCCTTGCCCGCCGCTTTCTCGCCGCTCTTTGTTAGGTGAGATGCAAACCCAAGCCATTGGATCTGCCCTATTTTGCCAAAAACGTCCCCACCTCACCCGCCGCATCCTCCTGTGCGGACACATGGATACGGTTTTCCCCTCTACGTCTACATTTTCCCTTTCTCGACATCCGGCTCAAAATCGTCTTGTCGGGCCTGGTGTGGCTGACATGAAAGGTGGACTCATGATCATGCTTACCGCACTGCAAGCATTTGAGCGCACCCCAGCTGCTGCACAAGTGGGTTGGGATGTGTTTATCAATGCAGATGAAGAAATTGGCTCATCTGCTTCTCAACCTCATCTGCAATCGATTGCACAACATGCACAAGTGGCACTTGTTTTTGAACCCGCACTTGATGATACTGGTACGCTCGCTAGAGCCAGAAAAGGCTGCGGTCATTTTACCCTTCATGCCACAGGCCATGCCGTGCACTCAGGGCGAAAGTTTCATGAAGGTAAAAATGCGATTATCCTTTTGGCTAACGCATTAATCGCCATTCACAACTTAAATCAACACAACGCCACGTTCACCATCAACGTGGGTCTCATTCAAGGCGGCGAAGCACTCAACCAAGTGCCAGATAAAGCCGGCGCTAAATTAGAAATTCGCGTAGACAATCCAGAAAAACAAACCGAACTCATCGAACAAATTCAACACATCTGCAATACTCTGTCCACAGATGACGCCAAACTCACGATGGAAGGCGGCTTTCACCGCCCTATCAAACTGATCTCACCCCAAACAGAGCAATTGTTTTTAAAGCTGCAACACGCAGCCAGTCAGCTCAAGCTCACGCGCAACTGGCAAGACTCTGGCGGTTGTTGTGATGGCAATAATCTTGCCGCATATGGACTTCCCGTACTCGACACCTTAGGCGTGCGCGGCGGGAATATTCATACCGAGCAAGAATACGCTTGTATCGATAGCATTGTTGAGCAAGCCTCTCTTACCTTGATGTTACTTCATGACTTGGCATCAGATGACTTTATTTTTTAATTATACATGATATAATTATATTATGTATAATTAATTACGGGACTTTAATCATGTCTACTGCAGCTCTTACTAAATGGGGTAACTCCATTGGTATTCGTATTCCATCAGCGATTGTTAAAAGCGCACACCTGACCTCTGGCGTGGAAATGGATATTACTGTTAACCAACGTGGAATCATTACATTAACCCCACGCCAAAACACTCAAGAAGGTTGGACCGAGAAATTTAATGCGATTGCTGATGCAAAAGAAGATGAGCTCCTCATCAATCTAGCCAATGAATTCGATGATGAGGAGTGGGAATGGTAGCGATCAAACGATTTGATATTTGTCTCGTTGATTTAGATCCAACTGTTGGCTCTGAACTAAAAAAAACACGGCCTGTGGTGGTAGTTTCACCCGACTCCATGAATCAAAGTCGACTAAAAACAGTGATAGTTGCCCCAATGACGAGTTCTATTCGAGCAGATTTTCCTACTCGAGTCATAGTCAATTTTAAAAGTAAAACAGGACAAATCGCACTCGATCAAATCAGAACAATTGATCGCATGCGGATTATTAAGGTATTAGGACAACTGGGTGAAGACACAGCGGATCAGGTTTTAAATCTTTTATCTATTCTGTTTCAGCGTTAAGCTGGACTTTGGCCATTTTTTAGAAATCTGTCGTTGCCTAGCAGATTCATTGACTCTAAAAACAAAGTACCGACCTAAAGGCGACTCTCCACTTAAGGGTTTATTAGATGATGTCAATAATTCTCAAAACCCCAATTAATTCATAGTTTGCCCCCACTGCTTTTCGGTAACGGGCGGGTTCGGGCACGCCCACAGACTCGGGCTCGTATTAGATCGCGGTTGTCCAAAGTCCAGTGGTTTAATTTCTCATCTTTCCTTGCTGTTTCACACTATTTTCGCTAGTGTCAATTCATATCCTGCGTACAATGCATCAAATGTTAAGAAGGACGTGTTCATGATTCTGTATCGCGCTGTTCAGGAAAGTGATCTTAAGAGCCTTGCCTTTCTTTCTTTAAAAAGTGGTGTGGGTGTCACTACGTTTCCTAAAGATCGGGCCACGCTTGTGAAGCGACTACACAAGGCTTGCGAGAGTTTTTTATCTCATCCCCCACCTCCGGCCTCACTTCCTACGTCCCGCGGCTTGTCCGCGGGATCCAACGATGTAGGTAGATCTCTGGATCCCGCGGACAAGCCGCGGGACGTAGGCGCTATACCGCAGGGCGTAAGTGCGATTAAATCAGCTTATTATTGGTTTATCTTAGAAGATGCCGCTACCCAAACCCCCATTGGCGTTTCTGCCATTGAAACCCCTATTGGGATCAGTGAGCCTTTTTATTCTTATAAGCGATTCACGGAAACGCAACACTCGCCCTCGGCTCACCTCTCTCGCACACATGAGCTGCTTACCTTGTCTTCAGATTTAGCCGGCAGCAGTGAATTATGTACTTTGTTTGTTGATCCAGCTCATCGACAAGCGGGTTATGGACGGTTTCTCTCTCTTGCGCGCTTCTTATTTATGGCTCAATTTCCAGAACGGTTTCAAGCAAAATTAATTGCAGATCTACGTGGTGTCTCAAACGCACGCGGCATTTCCCCTTTTTGGCATGCCATTGGCAAGCATTTTTTTCCCTGTTCATTCAAAAAAGCCGATGCACTCACCCTACAAATCAATAAACAATTCATCGCTGATTTAATGCCAACATATCCCATTTATATTGATCTGCTTCCCCCCTCAGCACGGGCGGTGATCGGCCAACCTCATCCCTTGACTCAAGCCGCCATGCATTTACTCTCACAGGAAGGATTTAAGCATGGCGATTATATTGATATTTTTGATGCAGGCCCGACCCTTGAGGCCAATTTAGTTGAGTTACGTACTATCAAGCAAAGCAAACTTCTACCTGCCACCCTCGTTTCTGAAAAGCTAAGTGGCCCCCTTGCCATGGTTGCCAACACTCGCTTTCAACACTTTAGAGCAACCCTTGCGCCCGTTAACATCAGCGCTGACAACACCTCCGTTTGCCTTTCTAACGACACTGCAACCCTATTAAACATTGAATCTGGCGAACTCGTTCGCATCAAACAGGAGTAAGCAACATGCCTATTCATCCTTCAAAAGGGCATTTCATCAATGGTCACTGGCTCAAAGGACAAGGGGAGCCTTTTGAGGCGGTCAATCCATGCGATGCACAGCCCATTTGGGAAGGATTTTCAGCAACTCAATCAGAGGTTCATCAAGCATTTGATGCTGCAAGGCGCGCCCTACCCAGTTGGCGTCAATTCAGTTTGCAAGCACGCTCCCTCTTGATTCAACAGTTTTTAGACTCACTCAAACAAGACAAACCAGCTTTGATTTCAAGTTTATCTCTAGAAACCGGCAAACCCCTTTGGGAAGCTGAACAGGAAATCAATGCCGTTCTTGATAAGCTTAACCACGCGCTCTTAGCGTATCAATTAAGAACACAAGATGAAACCATCGTAGTTGCAGACAAACAGCTGCAACTCCGCTTCAAACCCATCGGAGTTGTCGGTATTTTAGGTGCTTTTAATTTTCCCATCCACTTAAGTCACGGACACCTAATCCCCGCGTTACTTGCCGGCAATACGGTGATTTATAAACCGAGTGAATTAACACCCTGTATCAACGAAATCCTCATGGGATATTGGGAAAAAAGTGGCCTGCCACCGGGGGTCCTCAATATGATTCAAGGTGACGCCCGAACCGCACAACACTTGATTCAGTGCCCCATTGAAGCCTTATATTTTACCGGCAGTTATCAAACAGGCCAACGCATTCATGCAAGTCTCCATAACCGACCGGAAGTGTTATTAGCCTTAGAAATGGGCGGTAATAATCCTTTGATTGTCGATACCGTCAAAAACCTTGATGCCGCCCTTTATCATGCACTTGTGTCTTCTTTTATCACCGCAGGGCAACGCTGCAGTTGTACCCGGCGTTTACTGATTCCGAATACCGCCTTTGGAGAACAATTTATAGACCGGTTTGTGCAGGCAGCTCGTCAACTGCATATCGACATCCCGAATGCTAACCCAGCGCCTTTTATGGGGCCGGTGATTCGGCGAGCCCATGCGCTGCAACACCTCGAAAAGCAGCAAGCTCTCATTCAACAAGGCGCACAGCCACTCTTATCGATGACGTTGTTATCAGAGCAAGGTGCTTTTCTGAGCCCGGGTATTTTAGATATGGAAAACGCGCATACCATCAAAGATGAAGAAGTGTTTGCCCCCCTGGTGCAAGTGTATCGTTATGACACCTTTGAAGAGGCCCTTCACCTAGCTAATCAAACGCAATATGGCTTGACTGCTGGCTGTTTAACCGATAATCCTGCACATTATGATTACTTTTATCAACACAGTCGCGCAGGCATTCTCACCTGGAATTGTCCAACAACGGGCGCTAGTAGCCGTCTACCTTTTGGCGGCACAGGCAAAAGTGGTAACCACAGACCCAGTGCTTTTTTTGCTGCAGATTATTGCGCCTACCCTGTGGCATGCACAGAGCAAACAACATTAGAATTACCTACAACACGATTACCCGGGATGTCTTTATGAGTGTGGTTGAGCTGAATATCGATGGCTTGGTGGGGCCTACCCACCATTATGCAGGACTTGCCTTTGGTAACACGGCATCTACCAACCATGCGCACCAGCTCGCTAACCCGCGAGAAGCAGCCTTACAAGGCCTTAAAAAAATGCGACTATTGTTTGGTTTGGGGATTAAACAAGCCTTTCTCCCCCCACCCCCACGCCTAAATTTAGCCTTACTGCATCACTTAGGCTTTCAAGGTACCCCCACTGAACAACTCACCCGCGCGTTTCGTGATGCACCACAATTACTGAGTGCTTGCTATTCTGCATCTAGCATGTGGACTGCAAACGCTGCAACGGTTTCAAGTCATCTAGACACCATAGATGGAAAAACCCATATCACCCCAGCCAATCTCATTTCACAACTCCATCGTTTTCAAGAAACCGCGTTTACCCGTGAGTGGTTACGTCTATTGTGTCATGACGAGCGTTATTTTGCGCATCATGACCCGCTGCCATCCACGCTGGCACTCGCCGACGAAGGGGCAGCCAATCATAATCGATTAGCACTTTCGCATGCCCATGCGGGGCTCTCTATGTTTGTGTATGGCAAATCTGCACTACCTTCGACAGCATTATCCGCGCCCGTGCGTTTTCCTGCTAGGCAAACCCTAGAAGCCTCTCAAGCGATCAGTCGACTTCATGGCTTATCAAACACCGTATTTGTCCAACAACATCCTATCAGCATTGATGCAGGTGTCTTTCATAACGATGTGATTAGCCTTGCCAATGAGTCCGTATTTTTGGTGCATGAAAATGCGTTTGTTGAACAAACCTCGTTTCTTAAAACGTTACAACAGACCGTCGATTTTCCCTTACATCTCGTGGAAATTACAGCAAAACAGCTTTCTCTCAAAGAAGCGATCAGCAGCTACTTATTTAACTCGCAACTCCTAACCTTGCCAGACCAATCCATGGTATTGATAGCGCCTGTTGAATGCCAACAGTCTGCAGCTGCATCTTCCCTCATTCAAGCCTGGATTCAAGATCCCACCCTCCCCATTCAACACAGCCACTTCATTGACTTAAAACAAAGCATGCAAAATGGCGGGGGGCCTGCTTGTTTACGCTTGCGAATGCCGTTAAGTGAGGCGGCATTACAAACGTTACATCCTGCGCTGCTCATTACGCAGACGTCACAATTAGACGCTTTAGAACAATGGGTTCAGCAATATTATCGAGACCGGCTGGCGTTTGAAGATTTGGCTGATCCTGCATTGATGGTTGAATCAATTAAGGCATGTGAAGCGCTGTATCGGCATCTAAAAATACTTGCTTTTTAAGCTAATTGATGTAAAATACATCATATTATTTATCTCGACGTCATCCTGGTAAACGACCATGCCTCCTTCCCCGTACCCTTCACCTTATGAGTCAGACATCGATTTCGATGAAAGCAGTATCATCGTCTATCTTATAGATATCACTGATATGCCTGATGAACAAACCATTTTCAGTGAGCTCCTAGACTTTAAAATGGACTACCATCAACCGCATTTTCGAGTAGTCGATAATGATTTAGAGCGCTTACAAGGCACCTCAGAGTACGCGCGCTTAAAAACCTTCTCTGAAAAATTAGTAGGCGCCTTTGAATTTACGCCGACTCACTCTAGCGACTCACCTATCCTTATTGCCATCCAATTTATTGTTCCCATCAGCGCTACTCCAAACCCTGATATTACCTATCAAGAAGCTAAGAAAAACCTACTCCAAGCCGCTCAAGCGAGTGCACCAGGCGTCCATCGGAATACCATCGAAGCAATTGCTGCCTTTGAAAGCGATGTGCGTAGAAGACGACCACCTGAGCTCTGCATCCGTCAGTTACAGTCGCGTTCTCAGCGCTTCATGCGACAAGAAAATGCTTTGCTAAAACAAGCCCTGGTAACGTTTATTGCTGTCGCCGTGGTTGCTTTATTGATTGGCATCATTGGCTTTGTCATTGGAGGTGCACTGGGCTGTTGGCTAGGGCCTGCGGCATTTATTTCAGCGATCATGGCAGGTCAAGCAGCAGCTGTCGCTGTGGTCAGCACCGCAGGCGCATTAGGTCTATTGGGCGGGGGATATCTAAGCCATCGTTTTCTTGATGCCACTGAAAAACCCCCTATTGTACTCCCGCCAAGATCATGTTAAAAACATGCCCCATGAGCAAAAACGTGTAAACATTCATGAATCCTGTCCTCACGGTCAGCGAATTAAACCGAGAAGTGAAAACCTTGCTGGACTCAGCTTTTGGCCTGATCTCAGTCACAGGAGAGCTCTCCAATTTAAGTAAACCTTATTCTGGACATTGGTATTTCACGCTCAAAGACGCGCATGCGCAAATCAAATGTGCGTTCTTCAAACAATATCATCGCGGCCTTCTAAGTGACAGTTACCAAGACGGCACTCAAGTCATCATCACCGGTAGACTCGGCCTTTATGAGCCACGCGGTGATTACCAACTCATCATTCATACCATAGAAGAAGCGGGCATTGGCGCGTTATATAAGCAATTTGAGCTCTTAAAAAAGAAATTAGCGCTCGAAGGGATGTTTGATGCGCTGCATAAAAAAAGGCTGCCAGCTTGGCCGCAAACCATTGGCATCATCACCTCAAGGCATGCCGCCGCTTTACGTGATATTCTCATCACCTTATCGCGTCGCTATCCTTTAGCAGATATCATTCTTTATCCGAGTGAAGTACAAGGACAAACCGCACCTCAGCAATTATGCCAAGCCATCAACCAGGCTTGTCTGGAGCAAAAAGCTGATGTTTTAATTTTAGCCCGTGGCGGTGGTAATTTAGAAGATTTATGGGCGTTCAATAACGAACAACTCGCTCGCACGATGTTTCAAGCGACCATCCCAATTGTAACAGGTGTTGGCCATGAAACTGACACCACCATTGCCGATTTTGTAGCAGATTATCGCGCAGCGACCCCTACAGCTGCTGCGGTCGCGGCAACGCCTGACCAACATCATTTATCCAGTCAACTCCAACAAACCCAACTGCGCTTAGTGCAATACCTAACCCGTATATTTCAACACCAACAGATGCTACACAAACATTTAAGCTTTAGGCTCCAGCATCAAATTCCGTTACTGATGAACCAAACCGAAACCCTTAATTATCTCATACACCGTTTAAAAAAAGCAGGCCCTGCCCTCATCCAGCAACAACAGCAACGGCATGATCTCTACTGCCGCGCGCTCGCCACACTTAATCCACTGGATATCCTCCATCGAGGCTTTGCGGTCGTCACGCAAGGAGGGGTTCTGATTAAACATGTTGAACAAGCGAGCGTTGATCTACCGATAGAGATTCAATTGGTAGATGGGAAACTGCGGTGTCAATTATTATCTTGAGGACAATGTAGGGTGGACAAAGGAGCCTAGCATTGAATCTACCGGTTAGCAAAATCCTTCAGGCGACGTGTCCACCGGTGGCTAGGAGCTAGCTAGTTCCGAGCCCCCGGTGGGCACGTCGCCCGCGAGATTTGAGTATCCTGTTAACTCAACGCGAGGCTCCTTTGCCCACCCTACAGCGACCCACAACAACCCACAACAAACCACGACGACCGACAAACAGCCCCCACAAAATGCCTATCTCTTCCTCGCCAACACCACATCAATCACATGCGTATCTTGATAAGGAAACACAAAAATCTTTTCAATTAAACGTTTCATTCGGTTGATTAAAAACGCTTTAGGTAACATTTTCACTGACATGGTATTTAAAAACCAGGTGCCTTCAATCCCAAAACTGGCTAACTCATCCATGTTATTTAAGATAACCGGTAGGTTAATGCGTTGATGTGCCATCACCTCAAAGTGATGCGTATCTAAGGCGGCTAATAACTCTTGTTGATTAGCCGCAACAGTTGTGTTTTTGACCATCGCTTTATAATAATGCCCCACGACCGCGCTGCATAAGGTTCTGGTAGACATAAAATCTGCAAGGTATTGTTGCGCAACAGGAAAAGACTCATAGGTTGTTGTAATAAACGAAAAATAGCCGGTTGAGCGCGTCATGAGTGCGGCTTGTGAAAACAAGATATGGATTGGAATATAGGCATTAATAAAATGCGCCACCACTAGGTCTTGGCTATGCACAGGCATAAATTGGCTTGCATCTGCGGCACTCGCCTCAATGGGAACCAAGTTTGGCAGTATTTTTTTGGCTAAAGTGAGCATCTCAGATGAAATATCAATCCCGGTGAAATGCGCATCTGGCATGCCGTCGATGACTTTACTTAAAAACCGACCATTCCCCACGCCCAAATCTAAAACTCGATAATCGGGATGTTGCCCCAATTGAGCATATTGAATCTGCTCTATGGCACAAGCGTGACTTTGACTAATAGAACCAAAACGATTCGCTGTAGAATATTGCCCAGCGATTTCGTTGTACATGTCTTTCAAAGACATTTTAATTCTCATGGCAAGGACATTCTTGGCAGTGTATCAGATCCCGCTATTGAAATAATAGAGTGAACTGTTACACTTTCGCTATCTCTCGTCACACAATACTCGCCCTATGCATGCACTCGAAATTCAAGCCTTAACCAAAACCTACAAAAATGGCGTGCAGGCCCTAAAAGGCATCAACTTAAACGTCAAAAAAGGAGATTTTTTTGCGTTATTAGGTGCAAACGGGGCGGGAAAATCAACCACCATTGGCCTTATCACCAGCTTGTTAACCAAAACGTCTGGCCATATTCGCATTCATGGGTATGATCTAGAGACCCATCCTAACGAAGCAAAATCATTACTTGGCGTGGTTCCCCAAGAGTTTAATTTAAATATCTTCGAAACATGTGAACAAATTTTATTAAATCAAGCGGGTTATTATGGCATTTCAACGCAAAAAGCCAGGCCCATGCTAGAAAAGCTATTAAAACAACTAGGATTAACCGACAAACGCCATCAAATTGTACGCTATTTATCAGGTGGCATGAAAAGACGCCTGATGATTGCAAGAGCTCTCATGCACCGCCCTTCTATTTTAATTTTAGATGAACCGACCGCAGGCGTTGATATCGAGATTCGACATAGCATGTGGGAGTTTCTTAAAGAAACCAATGAAAGGGGCACCACCATTATTCTGACCACCCACTACCTCGAAGAAGCTGAACAATTGTGTAAGAACGTCGCTATCATTCATCAAGGGGACATCATCGAAAACACCTCGATTTCCCATTTATTGAGTACCTTAACTCAACAAACATTTATTTTTAATACCAGCCACCGCATCAAAAAGTGTCCTGATTTATCGCCGTTTACCGCACAACTCATTGATGATCACAGTTTTGAAATACAGATTGAGCACACCACCTCTCTCAATGACGTCTTTTTAGTTCTGTCTCAACAGAAACTCCTGATTCAAAGCATACGAACTAAAACCAATCGATTGGAAGCCCTTTTCATGGATAGAATCACACATGAACAATAAACAACAAGCCATTGCCTTTTATACTTTAGTCAAGCACGAACTCACTCGCATGTTCCGTATTGCAAGCCAGGTTTTTTTACCTGCGGTTATCACCAGCACCCTCTATTTTTTAATTTTTGGCAGTATTATTGGCAAAAGAATGGGAGATGTCGAAGGCGTCTCTTACTCGTTATTTATCGCCCCAGGGCTCATTATGATGTCGGTGATTACCAACGCCTATGGCAATGTCTCCACCTCATTATTCAGCGCACGTTTCCAACGCAGCATCGAAGAAATTTTGGTCAGCCCCATTTCTAACGCTTTATTACTAAGCGGGTTTATTATCGGTGGCACCCTACGGGGTTTAATTGTCGCTTTACTGGTGTTAGCGGTCTCGGCATTTTTTGTACCTATTCATTTTTACTGCTTACCGCTCACCCTATTCGTCGTCCTCTTGGTTTCGCTGATTTTTTCATTGGCAGGATTTACCAATGCATTATTCGCGAGAACCTTTGATGACGTCATGTTAGTGCCCACGTTTATACTTACCCCACTGACTTATTTGGGCGGTGTGTTTTACTCAACCACCATGCTCGATCCCTTTTGGACCATGCTGTCCCATGTGAACCCCATTTGGTATATGGTCAACGCGTTGCGTTACACGGTTATTGGGACGAGTGAAGCGCCCTTTGATTTGGCGATCTATTTTATGCTAGGGATCTGTTTTATCTTAACGGCTGTGAATCTTTACTTGTTAAAAAAAGGCATTGGGTTAAAAGACGCTTAACGTGCCTAAAAGGGCAACACAAGTCAAGCGTAGCCTTGATGGAGCGCGGCGCAAACAAGGATCAGTGGCTCCGAATTCTCGGATTTCGCTTCGCTTCATCCAGGCTACTATTCTTCGCTTCATGGCAGTGACTAGGAGGCGCTCGCTCAATTTTACCTGATTAAAACCCATACCGGGGCATGATCTGATGGCCGTTCAGCTCGTCTTGGCTCTACATCTACACCCACTTCATGACAGGTGGCCAACAACGCTGGGCTACATAACACATGATCAATTCTTAAGCCGTGGTTGCGTCGAAACGCCCCTTGGCGATAATCCCACCACGTATACTGCGGTGTAGTTGGATTCATGTGACGAAGTAAATCAACCAACCCCAATGCCAACATCGATTGGAAAGCAGCGCGCTCAGCATCGCTCACTAAGACAGAGCCAAACCAATGTTCGGGTGAATACACATCTTCATCTGCAGGCGCAATATTAAAATCGCCAACTACCACTAGGTTTGGATAACGCAATAATTCTGCTTTTAAAAATTGTAAAAACCCGTCTAGCCAAGCTAATTTGTATTGATATTTATCAGAGTCAACAGACTGCCCATTAGGCACATACACATTCACCAAGCGCACATCATCAATGGTAACCGCCAAAAAACGCCGAGCTTCATCAGAAAAAAAAGGATTGTCCTTGAGCGGATCGCTCATGGGCTTTTTTGAAATAATCGCCACACCATTATATGTTTTTTGCCCTGAAAAACTGACCGTGTAGCCAATATCTGTAAAAGCTTGTTCAGGAAACCCCGCGTCCATCACTTTGGTCTCTTGAACGGCTAAGACATCCACATCGTTGTCGACCAGCCAGGACAGCACCTGAGGTAAGCGCACAGAAATTGAATTGACATTCCACGTAGCTAATTTCATGGGATTGCATACTCCATTAGCAATGGCGCGTGATCTGAAAAATAAGGCTCACGATAAACTTCTGCAGAGCGTAGTAATGGGGCTAATGAAGGCGTAATCACTTGATAGTCAATCCGCCAGCCCACATCGTTAGCTCTGGCTTGGCCGCGTTGAGACCACCAGGTATAGGTCGGTTTTTCAGGATGTAGCGCTCTAAACGCATCAACAAAACCAAACTGCTGAAATAATTTATCCATCCACGCTCGTTCTTCTGGCAAAAAACCCGTATGCGTTTGATTAGCTCGCCAATTTTTCAAATCAATTGCGCGGTGAGCAATGTTATAATCTCCACATAAAATCATAGGTCGATTGGATTGCTGGATAGATTTTAATTGGTGCTCAAATTGAGATAAAAATGCCATTTTAACGTCTTGGCGCAACTCGCCACTGGTCCCGGAAGGACAATACAGCGAAGCCACAGAAAACGTATCATAATCGAACTGAATATAGCGACCTTCTTGGTCACAACTCGAAAACCCTAGGCCTTTTTGCACCTGATTGGGCTTTATTTTTGAATAAATCGCAACCCCGCTGTATCCTTTTTTTTCTGCCTGAAGATGTTCACAGTGATATCCAGGCAAGACTAAGGCAAGATCAGACATCAGCTGATCATCTTGAATTTTTGTTTCTTGTAAGCAGAGCACATCGATGTGTTGAGGAGCGACCCACTCAAAAAAACCACGACGGGCCGCGGAGCGGATTCCATTTGCATTGAAACTCATGATTTTTTTCATGGCGATTGCCTCTTTATCCTAATCTATGGACACATCCTTAGATTTACTCCGATCCGCCCCCTCTCCCGCGCTATGAACCTTTATGGAGATTCGATCCTGAGCGCGGGGGAGGGTTGGGGAGGGGGTAAAATCTTGTACCCCCCTCCCTAACCCTCCCCCGCGCTCACCATATGGGTCTTAAAAGAGGTTCTCCCGCGGGAGAGGGGATTGATCGGAGTAAATCTAAGGATGTGTCCATAGATTAGCTCTTTATCATTTTCGCGTCTTTGCAAGACAATGAATGCGCTACACTTCCATCAAATCTTTTTCTTTCTCTTCTAACAACACTTCAATATCTGCAATATACTTATCTGTCAGTTTTTGAACCCACTCTGTACCACGTCGCTCATCATCTTCTGTCAGCGTTTTAGCTTTAACCGCTTCTTTTAATTGATGATTCGCATCACGCCGTGTATTACGAACAGCAACACGCCCTTGCTCTGCCTCACCTTTAACGACCTTGATTAATTCTTTTCTGCGCTCTTCAGTCAGAGAGGGTAATGGCACACGAATCGCTTGCCCCGATGTCATCGGATTTAACCCTAGATCTGAGGTTGAAATCGCTTTTTCAATGGCGGCAACCATGGTTTTTTCCCATGGCGTAACCGTTAATGTTCTAGCATCACTCGCAGTGACATTCGCGACCTGACTTAATGGCGTCAAATTGCCGTAATAATCCACCATGATGTGATCGAGTAAACTGGTGTTCGCTCTACCCGTTCTGATTTTAGAAAACTCATGCTTCAAAGACTCTAGCGATTTTTGCATCTTTTTTTCAGCATCTTGCTTAATTTGGTTCATCATGACTTGCCCCTACTAGTGTGCCAATTTTTTCGCCCATCACCAATTTTTTAAGTGCCGACTCATCACTCATATCAAATACCTGCAATGGCATATGATGTTCTTGACATAAGCAAATGGCAGTTAAATCCATCACCTTTAGCCCTTTGGTCAAGATATCTTGATACGTTAAATAATCATAACGTGTCGCCTGCGGATTGATAAAAGGATCTTCAGAATAAATACCATCGACTTTCGTGGCTTTCAATACAATATCGGCACCCACTTCAATGGCTCGTAAACAAGCAGCAGTATCTGTCGTAAAGAAAGGATTGCCAGTTCCTGCTGCAAAAATAACCACTTGTCCTTCACGTAAGTGGGTCATGGCTTTGCGACGATGGTAAGGATCAACAACGCCTAACATCGGGATCGCCGACATGATTCGCGCGGGTAAATCAATGCGCTCTAAGGCATCTCTCAATGCCATAGCATTCATCACCGTGGCTAACATCCCCATGTGATCACCGGTCACCCGGCCTACACCAATCGCAGACAAGGCTTTTCCACGAAAAAGATTTCCGCCGCCGACCACGAGACCCACTTCAACACCCATAGATACAAGCTCACGCAATTGTCTGGCAAGACCATCTAATATCATCGGGTCAATACCAAAAGCGGCCTTGCCCATCAAGGCTTCACCGCTATATTTAACTAAAATGCGCTTATATTTCATAGGGCTGTCTTTTGTCATGATTGTTCACGTACCTGAGCCATCACTTCTTCAACAAAATTATCTTGTTTTTTCTCAATGCCTTCACCCACTTCAAAGCGAACAAAGGATTCAACCACCGCTGATTTTTCTTTTAACCATTGTCCGACAGTGATGTCTGGGTTTTTAACAAACGGCTGTTGTAATAAACTCACTTCACTTAAATATTTTTGAATGCGTCCGTCTACCATTTTTTCAATAATGGCTTGTGGTTTACCACTTTCTTTTGCCTGAGCCATATAAATTTCTCGCTCAGTCGCAATCAAGTCTGCAGACACTGCTTCAGGGCTAACCACTATCGGTCGACTAGCCGCAACATGCATCGCAATATCTTTTGCGATTTGCACATCACCGGCACTCAACACAACTAACACGCCAATTTTTGATCCGTGCAAATATGATCCGACGACCGCAGTAGAAGAGCCCAATCGCACCATACGTCGTAATTGAATGTTTTCGCCAATTTTTGAAACCAGATGTTGTCTAGCTTCTTCAACAACGATGGTTTCACCTTGTAATGGGGTGGATTTTAAGGTCTCAATGTCTTTTAAAGTAGCGTGAAGTGCAGTCTCACCCACTGACTGTGCAAACTGCATGAAATTAGCGTCTCGTGCCACAAAATCAGTTTCGCTGTTAATTTCCAACATCACTGCTTCATGCGCGTCTTTTGAAACGGCTATTACAATCACACCTTCAGCAGCAACGCGATCGGCTTTTTTATCTGCCTTGGCTTGACCTGCTTTTCTCATTTCAAGGATAGCAGCTTCAATATCACCGTCTGTTGCCATCAAAAATTTTTTACACTCCATCATGCCAGCACCCGTGCGTTCACGAAGCTGCATAACTAGTTGTGCGCTAATTGCCATGAATTTTTTCTCCTCAATCTCTACTTTTTGCTCAATCTAACCGAGCCGCGACCGTTAGGGAGCGGAAATTTTAAAACTTCCGCTCCCTAACGGTCGCGGCTCGGATTGTATCGAGCAAAAAGTTGGGCATCACGTTAGGTTATTTTATTCAGCTGCCTTTTTTGACTTGGGCTTTTTTTCTGCCGTTTCAGCTGTTTTTGCTGTTGTCTTCTTAACCGTTTTTTTAGGCTCAGCCTTCTCTTCTTTTGGCTTATGCGCAGCTTTCACAACCTTCTCTTCCTTCGCTTTATGCTCTGTAGCTTTATGCTCTTTAGCTTTAACAGGCGCAGCTTCAGCTTTCTCTTCAACCACTTCTTTTTTCTCTGGCGAGACTTTAGCCGTCTTCGTGGTTTTCGCTGCCGGTTTAGCCGCAGCCTCTGCTAACAATGCGACGGGTTCGGGAACCAATGGTTTTGACTCGATAATGGTATCTGCGATCGCTCTGACATAAATTTCAATAGCGCGCATAGAATCATCATTTCCAGGAACCAAGTAATCGATTTTATCTGGACTATGATTTGTATCTACAATACCAATCACCGGGATTTTCAAGCGATGAGCTTCTTCTACGGCAATTTTTTCAAAACCAACATCAACCACAAACAACGCATCAGGCAAGCCACCCATGTCTTCAATACCGCCTAGACCTTTTTCTAATTTATCTAATTCTCTGGTCAACATCAGGGCTTCTTTTTTGATCATGCCTTCAAAGGCACCTTTTTCGCGTAATTCTTTTAATTCTTTTAAACGATAAATAGACTGTCTTACCGTTTTATAGTTTGTCAGCATTCCACCAAGCCAGCGGTGATCAACGTAGGGCATGCCACAACGCTTCGCGTGGTTGCGAATACTTTCTTGTGCCGCTCGTTTGGTTCCGACAAACAGGATTTTTGCTTTATTGCTAGAGAGTCGACCTACGTAATTTAAGACGTCATTCAACATCGGCAATGTTTTTTCAAGATTAATAATATGAATTTTGTTACGAGATCCGAAAATATAAGGTGCCATTTTAGGATTCCAAGACCGCGTTCTGTGACCAAAATGCGCCCCGGATTCAAGCAATTCACGCATGCTAACTTTCATGTAGTTCTCCAATTGGGTTGAGCCTCCACATTTCCCATACCCTACCCAAATTGGGACCCAGGTGTATGTGACGAAATGTGTGTGTCGTTAAAATCCCAGAGGTTTTTGTCCTCTAGGGTTACAAAATCGCTCATCTTATACCATATTTCTTGGTATATGACAATTTATCCCTTAACAAGTAACTGGAGTTTGGACAAATAACAGAAGCAGGACAACAGCATCTAAATTTTGAACATTATTTTCTTGCAAAGTAACTACCCAGGTACACGTCATCCTGAGCGCCAGCGAAGGATCTCCCCTGGCTAGGAATGTGCTAATTAGCAGGAGATCCTTCGCTGGCGCTCAGGATGACGTGGGGAGTTCCAAATAAAATATGTGAATTTAACAAGGGGGGATGTT
>JAPLRL010000016.1 GCA_026399205.1 Gammaproteobacteria bacterium | reverse complement strand
CCTACCCACTGACAGGACCCTGAGACACAGATCTTTCCGGCCAAAAATAATGACTGGGCGTTTTCTTGGCACTTTCTTTTCATGAGTCAAGCCAACCCATCTACCAAAATGGCAAATCGGCTTAACTTAATGGCAGTGAGGCTTGGGGAGGGGCTATCCGAGTGATATGGAGGAGGTGTGTGTTGAAATATTTTTCATCAAGTCTTTTATTGCGTATAATTGCGCAAAATAATTAAAGCACGAGTCCTTATGCCAACCGAATCGCATCCAACCTTAACACGGCGCTTTCATACTACGTTTCCTGATATGCACCCACCCCATCAAGAAGACTTATTTTCTTTTTTTAAACACCATCAATTGAGTTGCTTTATAGACAAAGAAGCCCCTATGGGGGGGATAGAAACACCACAGCAAGGCCTTATTTTTCTCCCCATCAGTGAACGTCTGCCCGACACCCTCTTTCAAAAATGCCATTGTTTGTGGATAGAATGTGCTAGCGATTTACCTGTCATCCTCTATTGGAATTGGGCATCCCCTGACCCTGATCGATATCTCGCCCTACGAATCAGCCTTATTCCACACCGAGCGGATAGCGCCATCCGATATCACATTGAATTATGTCATCCGACCTCCCCCAGTGAGAGATCTCACACTCTCACTGGATATCCCCCTATATCATCGTTTATCCGCGGGTTAGAAGATGTATTAGATGGGGTATTTACCATCGAGCCCATGGCATTGGGCTCTATCAACGAGCCTCTCGAAGGAGCCTCGCTGTATTGGAGCGCGCTTAGTTTGTTTTTAAGTGTATGTGAAAGCATAGAAGACGTTCGCGAGGATTTTATCAAGTGGCACCACTCACGTCATCCCGAGCGAAGCGAGGGATCTCCAGTCAGATGGCACTATGCCAAATCCATGAGATCCCTCGCTTCGCTCGGGATGACATGTGTGCAGTTTCCTCTTCAGTTTGCCCCTTGTCTTTATACTCCCTTGTTTTACTTCGAGCAAAGTCGCCCCATCTTCAATATGTGGCGATGGATACATCAACTCGGCGATCTAGTCATCCCCAGCAAAGTGAAATCGCTGCCCCCTGGGACCCTGCTACATCTATTACGCGTAAGCGCTGTATTCCGTCTTATCTGTCTTGGGGTTAACTATGAAGAAGGCAAACTCACCGTGAATAAAGAGGGCTATGCAACGCTAGATCTTCTCCCTTACCTTTTCGCAGCCAATCTATTAAACACACAAATCAGAAAAAAAATATCTGCCGATGTCGGCAAACAGATCTTGTTTTACCTCGCCCCGATACTCTCAACGGGCAGCCATATGGGATATAATCTTTATTCCGCCATGCCACCAGGCACGCCCATTCAACAGGCGACCGCTATACCGCGCTTTATACATCCGTGGATTGAAACGATGTCATATGAGTTTTTGATCCTTAGCACTCGCATGATCTTTTTAGCCCTCATGTTCACGTTAACAAATCAATTATCAGACAACACCCCGGCTGAAAACCCCGTGGTTTTTTGGGCAAAAACAAAAAGCTTAGTACAAGGCCTCAAAGCGCGCATCACGCCTCATCTTCACACCCCTGAGGCCTATGAGGCTGGGTTTAACGCAATTATCCTATTCTTTGCGCAATTTTTAACTTGGCTCATCACCCCTTTTCTATTTACCGTTAATTACTGGAAAGGCCCACAAGATACCGAAGAGCGAGCGTTTCTTGTACTTCAACTCCAATGCGAGCCCCCTTGTCAACTCACCATTACAACGCCTGTTCCAATGCGACTTGTTAGACAATCTTTTTTTAACACCCAACTCACCCAACTAGAAACCAATAAAACGGGGATGACAACCCAATGTGATTTGCACATCGCCCCAGTTTCAGTTCCAGAAAGCCCAACCCCCTGCTATCAAGCCACACTACTGTGCTCAACACGCCGTTTTTTTGAACGTATTTTTACGAATGACACAAACGCAGTAGCCAGACCGTCAATCCCATTCATAGAGTCTAACCCACCTCAAACCATGGTTTTTTGTGAAGAAGCCAAGTTATAGTGAAGCAGATCTTTAAACTTACCTCGATCTGCCCCCTCTCCCGCGCTAAGCATTTGAATAGTATAATGAGGTCCTTCGCGGGAGAGGGTTGGGGAGAGGGAATATCACGAATGGTCAAATAAAAAACTTCACTTTATCCAATTTTCAATTTTAAGCCCCTCAATGCGCTCAAATTCTCGGGTAGTGTGAGTCACCAGTACCGCACCGATTGCCATAGCATGCGCTGCAATGAACAAATCATTTGCGCCAATCATCGCACCTTGTCGCTCTAACTGTAGTCGTATTCTTCCATAGTGTTTATCCACCTCACCATCAAGCGGCATCACCTCAATGGTTTGTAATAATAAATGAACTCGTTCAGTTAATACTGGTGAATTTTTTTTCTCCACACCATAACGCATTTCTGCCGCGACAATAATGCTGGTGACAATCTTATTTTTATTGATAGTTAGCACCTGTTTTGCAGCAAAACCTTGTGGGTTTTTGATCAAGTCCGATAAAATATTCGTATCCAACAAATAACGCATCATCATAAATCCACAGGATCTGGTTCAAGATCAGGTATATCAGGAAGTCCGTCATGCAGGGGTTTCCACCCTGCAAATAATTCTGCAAATGACTTGGGTGAAATCGCTTCAATAATTAAACGATTGCCTTCTCGACGCATAATGGCCTCATCTCCTTGCAACCTGAAATCACTAGGAATCCGGACGGCTTGATTACGGCCATTTTTGAATAATTTGACATGGCGACTATCCGCGTAATGATGAGCTTTCATGTTTACCTCCCCCCAATGGCATATATATTAAGCATATGCCATTGAGGCCTAAATTACAACTATACCCAACGCTCATGATTTACGTGGATCTATAAGACTGTTTCTGTGTCGGCTCATCAGGCTAATGAACTTTTATAAGCTATACTCAATACAAGACCCACAAAAAGAGAACACCCATCGTGAAAAAGCACATTCTCCTCGTAGAAGATGATCGCATCTGTGCATCGATTGAAAAAAAGATCTTTGAAAGTCTAGATTGTGACGTCACCCTTGCAGGCTCAGGAGAAGCAGCGCTAGACTTATTTATACAATCTATCGCAAATAAAACCCCATTTGACGCCATATCCATGGATATCGGCTTGCCTAAAAAAAATGGAATTGAAACTTGTGCGGCGATCCGTGCATATGAGGCAAAAAATGCCACCACTCCGATTCCGATTATTGCCGTCACGTCTAACGTTGATGCCGATATTGTTAATAAATGCTTGGCCGCGGGGATGTTAGATGTGATGTCTAAGCCTTTTTTAAAGCAGGCGGTTATTCAGTTTTTAAGCAAATGTCAATTATAGAGTATAATATGTCTATATTTAGCAATTTAATGAGAGTGCAATGAAAAAAATAGGTGCATATAACGTCCTTTCTTTGCTCCCCTATTCTGAAAATTCTGAATTAACCAATAAGAACCAAAAAATAAATGATTTATATTTTATAAAATCCGTCATTGATCTTGCTGTAATAGCAGTGGAGAGTTTCATTGCAGGACATTTGAAGTCATTTGACGCCCAGGTTGGAGAAAATCTATGCCAAATTAGGGCTTGTAAAATCATACATTTAAAAAATAAATATCTTATTTCATCTGAATCTCAAGGACAACTGTTAAAAGAAGCACGGATCCTCAAAGAATATAAAAACAAATTGGAAGACGTCATTGTGCTATGGGAGGAAGCCATCAGCCAAACTTTTGTTTATAGTAAAAATCTGGATCACTTGGAATATGTCCATGACTTTTTAGATAGGCACCAGCTTTTTTTAGGTTTAAGTCAAGAGGTTGTATTTATTGTTAGTTGTTTTTTTCTTGCGCATTTCTGCGTGAGAAAGAAAAATATACCAATTGCCATTAATTTAAATTTTATTTCGCGTGAACTTCATATTTCAAAATACCGGGCTAAACGACTCATGCATAAGCATCAACTGCTTGTTTGTGATGTAGGATGTGATTTTATCATAGAGATGGCAAACGATCTTTTTCCTGATTGTGCTTATCCGACTATTTTATCTAAATTACAGGGAACCTCCGATGAGGAAAGATCAGTCTTACCCTGTTATATGGTGAGTGAAGTTATTTTCTATCACAGCATTAAATGTAAAACGCCCGTTTTGTTTATCGTACATCGAATCAATGCCTTAAGTGAAATACGCGACGTTATTTATTTTGTATTAGTGGGTCAAGAACATGAGATGCAATTTTCATTGGCACAAGCCGAACACTATTTATCGCATCATTGTTTAGTTGTTTCAGGTCGCGTGCATGATGGTGACGAAGACCCTGAATCTTATGTTCATCATGTTCTGGCAGAAACGCCTTTGAAATTAATTTTGGCCAATACAGCCTCTCATCCACAGTATGCAGGCGTACGTTTAGAGCCTTTTCAACTAAATCCTCTTTTAATGTTAACATCCGAATGTAATATCAAAGACACGTATGTCCTTGAAAAAAACTTGGTGGATATGCAAATATTTGCATCAACCCATGGATGTTCTAAAGAAAATCCAACCCTGTTTTTTTTGGAACATATTTATGCGAGTAAACTGCTAGATGAAGTGACTCAATTAGAAACCACTGATAAAGCTCGGGTTTATAACGCAAGCACTTTAATAGGATTAAGTTAAACAAGGACCGTTGATGATGAAAGATGACGATCATATTGAATTTGAATTATACAAACAAATGATTGAAAAAATGCCAATCCATATTTATTGCAAAGATAAACATTTAAAATATTTAAATTGCAATTTATCACAAGCGACAGATTTAGGATTTAAATCCGAGGCTTCAATTATTGGTAAAACAGATTACGATTTATTTTCTAAGAATTGCGCCGACCAAATCAGAAAAAATGACCTTGAAGTCATGACAACAAAAAAAGCACATCTTTTTGAAGAATCAACAGATGATCATAAAACATTGGTGTTTCTTACACAAAAAATCCCTTTATTTAATAAAAAAGGCGAAGTAATTGGTGTAGGCGGGGTCTCATTTAATATTTCAGAAAGAAAAGCACTTGAAAAACAAATGATGGATAAAAAAGAGGACATTGAACGAACACTTGCTAGTATTATTGACAACTTACCTGGCCATGTTTATTGGAAAAATAAAGATTCTGTCTATCAGGGCTGCAACCATGCTCAATTAAAATCCGCAGGGTTTTCTAATCAAAATGAGATGATTGGCAAAACAGATTATGACATGCCATGGAAAAATCAGGCAGATATTCTTCGAGAATCCGATCTAGCCGTAATGAGTGGTGGCGAGACGCTCACACGAGAAGAAACCTCCAAATTAGCCAATTCAGATCAGATTTCCGTGTTCCTATCCAAAAAAACACCGATATACAACAAATCTGGTGAAGTCAGCGGGATTTTAGGTATTTCATTTGATATTACTGATCGTAAACATATGGAACAAGACCTTCTCACTGCCAAAGACAAAGCTGAGCTGGCCAATCAAGCCAAATCTGATTTCATCAGTAACATGGAGCATGACTTAAGAACGCCATTTACGGGGATCAGAGGTGTTGCGAGTTTGCTATATGAGTCTGAAACGGATCCAGAGAAAAAAAGTCTGATGGAAATTATGATGCAAAGTTGTCAACAGTGGGAAACGGTTCATAACCGCATTTTCGATGCCCTAGTTGCCGAACATGAGACCCCTCTTGAAATTGAAGACGTCTCTATTCGTCAAGAATTAACAGAAATTCAGGAGATGATGGCAGCTACTTTACATATAAAGCAATTAGATTACATAACAAGCCCCATACCAGATACGATTAACATGATAAAAACAGATAAATTAAAGTTCAGATTAATTTTATCTAGCTTAATCAGCAACGCCATTAAGTTTACAGAAAAAGGGATGGTCACAGTGAACGTAAGCCATGAGGCGAATCATTGTGTGATTAGCGTTGTTGATACAGGGATTGGGATCCCTGCCGATAAATTTGATTATATTTTTGAAAAATTCACCAAATTATCGAGATCAAATACGCACGCCAGTGATTTTCAGGGCGTAGGGTTGGGTTTATGCATTGCCAAACAATATGCTACTCAATTAGGTGGTGCTATTCAGGTTGAAAGTAAATTAGGCGAGGGCTCAACGTTTACGGTTAGATTACCAGTGCCTCATGGTGTGCTTGAATAATGTTTTGGAAAGCCGGGCTGATTCGATGCCAATCCAGAACATCTACTCTAAAAGGCAAGTCTGATTCTTCCAGCGCGTCTTTAATTTGGTAATAAACCTGCTGTGGAATGAGGTCTTTACCTTTGATAACCATATCTAAATCAGAGTAGGGTTTGGCGTGTGCTGTAATCCGCGAACCAAATACCCACACCGGTGTATTCGGAATGAAGTGTTTCAAAATGGTTTTAATGGTCTGTAAATCTTTTGCCTTAATGTTAATCATTTTTAGCCTGTAGGCGTTGTAATAACTGTTGCGCAGCTGCTAAAAAAACCAGAGCTGTTTTATATACATCTGACGCTACTGTCTCATCATACGTATGAGACGTCTGATTACGTGCTTGATGATAGAGCATCCACTCATCCACGCTATCAATGAGTTGCGTTTCTGCAGCTAATCGAAAGAGTTCTCGCCGGGTCACACCATCGATCTGGGTGCTGCCATAGTTTTTCTCTAACCAACGTTTTATAAATTTCCAACTGAGTTCATAGGTGAATTCAAAATTTTGAATCACACCAGCTTTGATGGCTTCTTGCAAATCAGTAGATAGTTGCGTCACTATTTTCTTATCTTGGCTTGCATGGCTTGTGCGGGTAAAAGTGAGTATTGCATTTTGCAAAGCGCTTAAATCAAGGGCTGGCATTGGCTTATCCTCAATATTTGTGATGGATTAAGTATATACCCATCCACCACGTCATTGCGAGCGTCAGCGCAGCAATCCAGAGGTCGGAGTACCGGCCCCCTGGATTGCTGCGCTGACGCTCGCAATGACGTGCATCTAACAACTCACCAAAATCGCCCCACCCACTATCAGCGTGATCGCAACCCCTTTCAGCATCAAAATCGAGCGATTTTGCTTTTCTTTAAGAATATGGGGAAAGAAAAAACTTAATATGACCGTGAGGATCAACACGAAAAAGGGTTGGGTGGATGACAGTGCATTCACCAATGTCACATAACCGCTACTGAGCGCCAACGTGATGGCGAGTACACCGCTTAAATTTAACACTTGATTAATGGTCATCACCACATACGCTCGACAACCACTTTTTTTATACGTACTGACGGCAGCCTTGATGCCCCAATACCCTATCGGTAATAAGCAAATAAAAATACCAATGCGCACATAGGCAAAAACACTCCAAAACGACTCATATTGCAATACATATTTGGTGAACACTTGATTCAAGGCATAACACCCCGCAGCAAGTAATATATACCCCACGGCTTGATTAACACGGAATTTAAAAGGGATCGATGCTGAAATTAAAATCGCACCACTCACTAACAAAGCAAGACCAAACCATTGAGGCACACTCAAGGTTTCATTCAAAAACTCAGAAGCCAAAAATACAATAAAAACGGGCGCTAAATAATACAGTGGGATGACTCTAGAGACTTCTTCTCGCTTAATCGCTTGATAATAAAAATACATGGTTAATACATAAAATAGACCGGCCAAAAAAGTCAGTAACATATTAAAAGGTGAAAATAATGTTAACCCATGCATGCCATAAATAACCAAAGCCGCAAGCAACCCTACACCGCCTAAAACCAGCACGGGAACGACCGGTTGGTCAACTAACTTGGTCATTGTATATTTATCAATGACATTCACCAACGCCCACAACATGGCTGCCAATAATGAAAACGTAATCCATAACATGATGTGCATCCTTAAGTTAATTTTAATTTGACAACATCAAACGAATACCAGATTATCCTCATCATTTCTATCCCAAGGACATCCCATGTGGTTTAATAATATCGTAATTTACCAATTAGTCACGCCCATTGAAGCCAATCATGAACAGCAACTAGAATTACTAGAAGAACATGGCCTCAAACCCTGCCCGCCCCATGCTCGCCAATCACAAGGATGGGTCAGCCCAATCCCTGAGTTAGAAGAAAAAGTGTATGACATGCATGGCTGCCAAATCATGGTTGCTGCAACCGAGTCACGCCTTCTGCCTGCTAGCATTACCCGAGCCGTTCTCGAAGAAAAAATGAACGCGTTTGAACTCACCCATCAAAAGCCCATGCGCCGCGCAGAACGATTGCAGCTTAAAGAAGATATTGAATTTGATCTGCTACCCAAAGCCTTTACCGTGCAAAAAAAAGAGTACTTTTACATTGATACTGTCAAAAACTGGATTATTATCAAT
The DNA here is from genome assembly GCA_026399205.1 of Gammaproteobacteria bacterium. Taxonomy (GTDB): domain Bacteria; phylum Pseudomonadota; class Gammaproteobacteria; order Legionellales; family Legionellaceae; genus 2-12-FULL-37-14. The sequence continues at coordinate 2,138 of JAPLRL010000016.1, read as the reverse complement.
ACTGCAAATCTCAATAAAGCCTCAGAAATCATGGTGCGCTTGACCAAAACCCTGGGCTCATTTACTGCAGCTCCCTTGACGACAGACACCAATCTCAATGATTTATTCGCAAGCTGGTTACGTGACCCTCAGCTCATGCCAGAAGGGCTCGTCTTACAACAACACTGTACACTCATCAATGGAAACGGCGATAAAAGTCGCTATCACTGTAAAAACATCGAACAAAGCAAGCAGGAAATTCTTGTTTTACTGGAACAAGGCTATACCGTTGCTTCTGTAGAGTTGGCCTGGTTAGATCGTATTCAATTTATATTAACCGACAACTTTTTGTTAAAACGATTAAAATGCATGGATTATCTTGATGATGCCCTCAAAGACAATAATCAATTGGAAAGCAAACAAGAAAAGTTTGATGCTAATTTTACGTTATTGGCCGGTGAGGTTCGAGCATTGCTTACGTTTCTTATCAAGCATTTCAAGGTAGCTGCGGTGGACGTAGCGAACGTAGGAACAAAGGAGCCCCGCGAAGAACTTGCCTAGGTAACATTCCTAACTTTTTTTTTCGCTCGAATACCCCCTCTCACGCGCTAGAAATTCGAACAGTATGATGATGTATTTCGCGGGGGAGGGTTGGGGAGGGGGCAAAAGCCGTTGTACCCCCCTCCCTAACCCTCCCCCGCGTTCAGCATATGAGTTTTATAAACGTTTCGTGTGCGGGAGAGGGAACAGATCGGAGTAACGGGTAACGTGTCCTCCCTACCACACCCTCACCAACGGTAACTCCCCCCACTGTGTTGTATAACTCGGTGATTTCATCTGATTCTGTCCCGTCCACGGCTTAACAGTCCCTTCAGCAGCGAGCTTCACGGTACCTTGTCCAAAGCGGCCGTTAATCCCCTCAATCACACTCATGAATTTTTCGGTGGGGCCATTTGAAGTGTCTTCTACGGCATGAAACAAATCAAGTTGTTGTTCTTGTTTAGACGTCAGCCCATCTAACATGATCCCTACTTTTTTATAATGAATCTGTGCTTTAAAAATCTGTTGTAGACCTAGCTTTGCGTGTTGGGTCAAGAGACGAATGTCATCTGTTGGGGTCATGAGTTTTAATCCAATTGTGTTGCTGTAACTCGGTAAATCTGGGCGAAACCGATTGGAGTGTACAAAAACAGATACATGTTGAGCCAACAACTGTTGTTGACGTAATTTCTCCCAAGCGCGTGCCATATGGCTGCTCACCGCTTCATTAAGCGCGGTTAATTCTGTTTGTAAGCTCCCAAATGATTTAGACGACACAATCGACTGCCTGACTGGGCTATCGTTGAGTTCTAAACAGGGGCGCCCTCTTAATTCATGTGAGGTGCGTTGTAAAGACACGTTACATCGTTGACGAATCAGCGCTGAATCTGCACGAGCTAGGTCACCTGCTGTCTGAATATTCATAGACAGTAATTGACGCGTCCATTGTTTTCCTACCCCCCAGACTGCATGAATAGGGACGCTATCTAACCATTGAGGGAGAATATCAATATTGAAAACCGGGGTTTTAAGCTGTGTTTTAGCGATATAATTCGCGACTTTTGCCAGTGTTTTGGTTTTGCCAATGCCCACGGAGGTTGGAATGCCGGTTTCTTTTAAGAGTTGCTTTTGTAAGCTCCAACAAAAACTGGTGCGACTCTCTGCTGAGAGCTCACTTAAATCAAGAAAAGCTTCATCAATAGAATAAACCTCCACATGCGGCCATGCATCATCGATGATGGACATCACGCGGTGTGACAAATCACCATAGAGCGCAAAATTAGACGAAAAGACCGTGATGTCATGTTGTTTACATACATATTTTATTTTGAAATACGGCTCCCCCATTGCAATGCCTAGTTTTTTTGCCTCATTGGAGCGCGCAATCACACAGCCATCATTATTAGATAACACAATGAGCGGCTTATTGCGTAAATCAGGTCGGAATAAACGCTCACATGAGGCATAAAAATTATTACAATCGATCAAGGCAAACATAGATAATGTCCTTAAAGTTTTTCTATACTCCGATCTATCCCCTCTCCCGCGCGCGAAACGCTGGTAAAACGCATGTGCAAAACGCGGGGGAGGGTTAGGGAGGGGGGTTACAACGGCTTTTG
>JAPLRL010000063.1:359-20064 GCA_026399205.1 Gammaproteobacteria bacterium | reverse complement strand
ACCAAAATGGCTGCTTCGCAGGGCTATTTAAAATGGGGGACTCTGTCCCCAAACCCCTGGGATATTTATAGAGGGGATTAATATTAGAAAAGGGACATTTCTAAATTGCCCGAAAGGGGACATTTCTACTTTGCTCCGACACAGTCATCCTGAAAGCAGCGATCTCATTATAATTAATCTGATCTCAATTTGAGGAGATCCCTCGCTGCGCTCGGGATGACGTGGTGGGGAGTTACCTTACCTCTCTAAAGCCCTAACGATCGTGGCTCGGATATAACGTATCCAACGGGACAAGATCGTTGATGATAAGCGCCTGGAATTGTGGTGTGCAGCGCTTCCACGCCACAATGTCAACTTTGAAGGGTAAATCGGACTGTTCAAATTTATCCATGATGTCGGCTATTGTCGTATCAGGAATATTGGTTTTATAGCACAAATCTAGATCAGAGTAGGGTTTATGACATTGTTTTACACGTGAACCAAAAGCCAAAAAAGAATAAGGATAAGGCGACAAAATATCCTTAATAATTGTAAGCTGTTTAGGAGACAGCGCTGCATGCATATTAGTTCTCATCGCCACGTTTTAATCGATCGATCAACTGTTGTAATTCAACTGAAAACAAGGGTAATGACACAATCACTTCTTCCATGGTGACTTCATTGTAAGCATGTGCTGTTAGATTGCGTTTCACTTGAAAATCAAACCAAGCTTCGAGATTATTGAGCAAATGGTTTTGTGCGGCTGTACGAAAAGTGTCTCTTGGTGAGGCAACATCGACCCCTTTTTTATTGAGGACTCGTTTTAAAATTTTCCAAGCGAGCTCATAACAAAATTCAAACGCTTGTATTGCACCTGCTTTGTCTTGATCCGTATTCAAATTTTGTCGAAATGTTTCAAATTTTTCTTGAGCTCTTAATAACGGAGAAATGTGAATGTCATCAAAAATAATCTCGTTTTCCAACTGATTCACCTTCTTATGCGTTTCGAAAATTATGCTTCCAGTATAAATCGGCTACAGGGTTTAATTCAAGTGCTATCCGGGTGGCAAAGCACGGCTGTCGCATTATAATGCGACAGCCGTGGCTAACCTACCAAAAATATTTATTAAGAGAGACATTAATCCCTTGTTCAACCACATTTAAACTTTGACTAAAGCTGGCGTAATTGCCACCGGTCGAATTAAACGTGATGGGGGAGACTAGCGTAGAGGGCACCGCTAAGAAATTATAGGATATATCTACCGTAAAGCGCATGGGTAGCATGTATTCAAATCCAACTTGAGCCGCACCACCTATCATGGTTTTTGAGTGACTCACATTGACAGGGGTGAAAACAACACTGGTTGCGGGTAAAAGACTGCCGTTTAAATCGACTCTGGCATTTGCCCAACCAGGACCCGCACCGGCGTAAAGTAGCCATTGATTGAACTGATACCCCCCACTGAGGAATAAATTAAAATCTTGAATCGATTTGGTTCGAAGTCCTGCGGTTTGGTAGGAGCCGTCTTGATAAGTCCCTGACCAGGTTTGATCAAATTGCTCTTGACCAATGTATTTATATAAAAATTTAGGCCCAATCACCCAGTCTGTTCCGATAGGAAAATAATATCCCGCATCGACCACCGGCGCCATATGATTAAGAATGCTGTCACTTAAGGTATATTGAGCAGAAGAGGGTGCACTGTTGACTTGGAGGATACTGGTTTTTCCACCCAAAGTTGAATAGGTGTAACTGCCGCCAATGCCCCCCCAAAATCCGGCAAATGAAGTTGGGTTTTCGCCCATGGTGCCTGCCATACTGAGGCTGCTTGCAGTCATTAAGAGTCCCATGGTCCATTGTTTTTTCATTACTTTCCTCCTGTTATAGATAAGTTTCCTGATACTGTCATGTCGTCCCGGAATTTAGTGAGACTTAGCGAGCGTGCGAGCTTAGTCTCACTTAATATCCGGGATCCATTTTCGCAGCACTAGCCAGTTGCTTTACTGACAGGATGCGTACTTTTGCAAGTACCCAACCGTATCTGTATTCGGCACATTCGGCATGGTCAATTGATAGGTATTATCGCTATTCTGCCCCGGATTCACATATTGGTTCCAAGCCCAATAATCTATGCCCATGAAATAAGGATTTTGATTCGCACAAGCAGCTGCTCTGGCACCTTGCACAAAAGCAAGCTGTGTGGCATTGCTGCTATAATCGGTGATGAGTTGGAAATAGGTTGGCGCAGGTTCTGAGGCGTTATAAATGCCATAGTCTTGAAAAGTGCCAAAGCTCGCGGCTGCGGGCACAATAATCGTGTAAGGGACTTTATATTGCATCGCATACGTTTTAGCATGACCGAGTGCGGAGGTTACATACCCAGTATAGCTTGAGAGTGGATCGGGCGTGGGGGTAGGGGTAAATCCTTTCACATCATAGAGTGGAATAGCTAAAAAGCCATTATTGCGACCTGCAAACATCGCTTGAGCTTGAGCCCAATCGTTATTGGCTACCGTCGGTGTTAAATATATGCCGATATAACGACCATTGACATAGGTGCTATTTTTACAGGGGGCAACTGAAAATAAGGTTGATACTTTGCGATACAACTCAAAAAGACCCGGGTTACTCAGGCCACCGGATGTTTCGAGGTCAAACAATACGCCCGCAGCGTTGGGATCTGCACAAATTTCTGTGACTAAGGCTTGAGCCACATTATCAGCAAGGGTCGTATTGGTTTTTAGAAGGGCGTTATTAAAGTCTTTAAGATTAAACGCAATATCGACAATCGGAAGGACTTGTGCACTACTAAATGCACTTTTATAAGCTGAAACAGAAGCTGAGCCTGTGGTATAGCCAGGACTAATCGTGCAAGTGCTGACATTATTCGGATCGGTACAAGCAATTTCAATATCTGCTGAATAAGGATACATTCGGGTGATTAGGTTTTTCTCAAGTGCGAGTGAATTAAAGGTGCTAAGATCCGGCACCCATTGCCCAGGTGAGATTGTTGCAGAGCTACCGGGACCTGCAGAAAAATGGATATCATATAACAACGCACCATAGCTTGAAGGCAGCGGGGTTAATGAGCTGGCTTGTAATCCTAAACTTTGAGTTAACAATATCAAACTTAAAAGTCTTTGCCCGCTCGTCATCTCTCTCTCCCTGAGTATTAAAATGTCTCGATTTATCCGATTCCTCGATATATCCGAGCCGCGACCGTTAGGGAGCGGAAGTTTTAAAAGTTCCGCTCCCTAACGGTCGCGGCTCGTATACTTCGGACGTTTTTTGCATAATAAATTAAGCCATAAACGCCGGCAAGGTCAAACAATGCGTTTGAATCGCTTGAATCAACGGATAGGGCTCTAACGACACCTGAAAACGTGCCGCGCTATACAACTGGGGAATCAGGCAAATATCTGCCAATGTGGCGCTGTCACCGTAGCAAAACAGACCAGATGACATACGCGACAAGCTCGTTTCTAACTGCTCAAACCCAGTTGTGAGCCAATGTTGACACCAGGCGGTGATTTGCAGAGGTGTGGCCTTAAACTGAGCTTGCAATTGTTCTCTGACGCGTAAATTATTCAGAGGATGCATTTCACAGGCAATAAATAGCGCTAAACTTCTGACCTCAGCTTTTGCAATCGGATCAGCAGGTAATAACGGCGGCGTGGGGTAGCGCTCATCAAGGTACTCAATCATGGCCAACGATTGAGACAGTAAGTGCCCCTCAATATCCAATGCCGGCACCAATTTTTGCGGATTTAAGGCGCTATAAGTGGGCTCAAGATGTTGGTGGTCGGTTAAAGACACCCATTGAGTGTCATAGCTCACCCCTTTGAGGCGCAACGCAATACGGACCCGATAACTGGCGCTGGAGCGCGCATAATCATACAGAATCATGAGCGTTTCCTACCGGTTGAACCGTTTGAAAGATAGTCCCAAATAAATTGTGGCCCTCTTTATCTAACATTTCAATGCGCACGGTATCGCCGTATTGTAAATAAGGCGTTACGGCTTTCCCTTGTTCTAAAAACTCTATCGTACGTTTTTCGATGATGCAAGAGCAGCCTTTGCTTCTGTCTCGGTTAGAAACGGTTCCTGATCCAATAATGGTCCCCGCCCCCAGCGAACGCGTTTTGGCTGCATAAGCGATGAGTTCAGGGAATGAAAATAGCATATCAACCCCTGCATTAGGTTCACCAAACAGTTTTTCATTCACATAACTATGAATCGGCAAGTGCACACGACCTTCATGCCAAGCTTTGCCTAATTCATCAGGCGTTAGCGCAATCGGTGAAAAACTACTGGCTGGCTTTGCTAAGAAAAATCCAAAGCCTTTGACGAGCTCTTTCATGGCTAACTCTCGTAAAGACACATCATTCACCAACACAATGAGTTTGATGTGATTGATGGCATCGGCTGCACTGACCCCCATCGGCACATCATCTGTGATGACGGCAACTTCGGCTTCATAATCAATGCCATCGTCAAGACAGGGGAGTTGAATGGGATCATAAGGGCCTAAAAATCCATCAGAGCCGCCTTGGTAAATTAAAGGGTTGGTCGCAATATCAGCAGGCATTGCAGCACCGCGTGATTTTCTGACCAATTCAATATGATTGACATACACACTACAATCAGCCCATTGATAAGCACGTGGCAGGGGAGAACTTAAGGCATGGAGATCTAAATCAAACGCTCGACTGAGTTGATTGTTTTCAAGTTTTTCAGCCTCTGCTTTTAATAAAGGCTCAACACGCTCCCATTGATCAAGGGCTTGTTGCAGCGTTTGCACAATGGGTGAGGCATAGACGGCCCGTTTGAGATCAGAGGTGACGATGCATAAGATACCGTCGCGATGATTGGGGGCGCTGAGTGTGGCTAATTTCATGACAGTGTTCCTCGTTTGATTTGATCTCGTTCAATGGCTTCAAATAGGGCCTTAAAATTGCCTTCGCCAAACCCTTGATTCCCTTTACGTTGAATGACTTCAAAAAAGACCGGTCCAAAGGTGTTTTCAGTGAATATTTGTAACAATAAGCCTTGTTTAGGATCCAGCTCTCCATCCATTAAAATTTTCAGCGCTTGCAGCTCAGCCACGGATTCTTGATGCCAAGGTACGCGTTGTGTCACAGCTTCATAATAAGTATCGGGTACATCCAAAAAATGCAGCTGTTGCGCTCTTAGGGTTTCAACAGTTTGATAGATTTGCTGTGTATGCAGTGCAATATGTTGAATGCCTTCCCCGTGATAATTATTTAAAAACTCTTCAATTTGCGAGAGGGAATCTTTAGATTCATTCAAAGGAATTTTAATTTGACCATTGGGGCTTGCTAAGGCGCGACTGATTAGTCCGGTTTTTTGGCCTTCGATATCAAAATAACGAATTTGCTTAAATTGAAAGAGATCGTTGTAAAAGTCCGCCCAAGTATCCATGCGCCCACGATGCACATTGTGGGTGAGGTGATCAATAAACTGTAATCCTGCACCCGCTTCTATGGGCTTAGCCGTTGCTTGCCAGTTTTGTGCAAAAGGAGCATGGTGCGCGTCGGTTAAATAAATCACACTGCCGCCAATGGCTTCAATGCCAGGCAGCTGGTGATCGGCATGCGTGGGATCTTGATGCGGTTTTGCGCCTTTTTTTAGTAAATCAGCATAGGCTTTTTCAACATCACTGACCTGAAATCCCATGGCACAGGCACCTGCGCCATGGAGCTTTGCGTGGCGAGCAGCTTGGCAATCTTGCGCAGCATTCACTAAAAAAACAATGTCTTGTTGTTGATAGCGCGCGATGGGTTGTGTTTGATGCATATCAGTATGCGTGAACCCCATGTGCTGAAATTGGGTGTGGAGTTCGTCGGCCTTGGGGGCAGAAAACTCTAAAAAAGAAAATCCTTCTAGTTGCCATGAAGACATGGTGTTTCTCCTTGATGAGAGGTGCGATGTTTTATGAGAAAAACACCATCACCGAAAGGCAATAAGCTGAGGTCTACGCGTGAGTCATGCTGAATCTTTGTGTTGAGTTTACGAATTTCTCTGGTTTGTGCGCCTTTGTCGAGCGGATCGATGACTAAGCCATCCCAAAATATATTGTCAATGACAATGATGCCATGGGGGTTAAGCAGGTGTAGCGCATCTTCGTAGTATTCTACATAATGCGTTTTATCGGCATCAATAAAAATGAAATCAAATCGAGCTTGTTCTTGTTTTAAAGTGGCGAGCGTCTCTAGGGCAGGGGCCAATTTAAGCGTAATTTTGTGAGTGAGCCCAGCTTGTTCCCAAAAAGGCCTCCCATGGCCAGTCCACTCAGGGTTGATGTCACAGGTGAGGATATGCCCATCAGTGGGGAGTGCCAATGCCATCGCGAGGGTGGCATAGCCTGTATAGGTGCCGAGTTCTAACACCTGCTTTGCTTGTGTGAGTTGAATGAGAAATTGTAAAAACTGGGCTTGCAGAGGGGGGGATTGCATAGGTGATAAAGATAAATGGGCCGTTGCAAGCCGAAGTGCCGTGAGTTGAGGGTGTTCCCGAAGGCCAATGTGTTCAGCATACTCATTTAGCGCTGGGGTCAACGGGGTTTGTTTCATGTTTACTGTGCACTCCTTTGCGCGGGCGTTGTGGGGCAAATGTCAACAGGCCCTAACCTTCCCTACTGCAATTTCTTCTCAGCCATCAGATCTGCAATCACATTGCTGGGTTTATCCTGTTGCAAGGATTGTTTTAAAATCGTAGTTAAGGTATTTGCAATTTCATCGATTTGCGCATGAACCAAGGTTTCTTCTGTTTTGAGGTATTGACTCGCCGCAAACATAAGGCCCCCTGAGTTAATCACGTAATCGACGGCGTAAGCAATGCCTTTTTCTAACAACCGTTGACCATGATAGCTATGTGCTAATTGATTATTAGCAGCTCCTGCAATAATGGGGGTTTGTAAACTTTCAATGGTGTCATCATTGATAATCGCACCCAGTGCGCAAGGGGAGAACACATCACAAGGAACGGCATGAATGATGTCGGTTGACACGACCGTTGCACCGAAAGCAACATGGGCCTCATGCGTTTTATCTGGGTCGATATCTGAAACGGTTAAGACGGCGCCATTTGCATGTAAGTATTCAGCCAGTTTAAAGCCAACATGGCCAAGACCTTGAATCGCGACGTGGACTTTGTGTAAGGACGTTTTACCTAACACTTGTTCAACCATCGCCTCAATGCCACGCAACACGCCTCGGGCGGTGTAAGGTGCGGGATCACCATGTTCAGATGACAAGCCAGTGACATATTTGGTGTGCAGATGAATGCGATCCATGTCTAGCTCAGACACGCCACTGTCCGCTGCAGTGATATATTGACCATTTAGACGCTCAAGGAATCGCCCAAATGCATCAAAATAGCCATTTCGATCATAAGGTCCTGCCGGTTGCAGTATGACGGTTTTACCTCCGCCTAGGGGGAGTTGTGCTAAAGCTGCTTTATAACTCATCCCACGAGCAAGGCGCATGGCGTCAAGGATGGCTGCATGGGTGCTCGGATAATGAATAAACCGGCATCCGCCTAAAGCGGGGCCTAGTTTAGTGCTATGGATAGCGGTGATGGCTTTTAAACCCGTGGGCTTATCCATGAGCATATGCAGTTCGCCAAATTGATGCGATAACCCATAATCTAGAAAGTCAAAGGCATCTTCAGGGGGTGTTGTGGCATGGTGTGTATCTGGTTTTGAGGTCATTGTTGATCATCATTCTAGCTGGTTTTGTACGCTACAATATATGCTAAATCAAGTTGTATATCCAGTATGCTCGCGCTATAGTGTCAAAATTCATTGCATGTTTTTGGTTGACATCGTGTCTGATTTTTTTTCTTACCCAGTGATTGCGCATCGCGGTGCAAGTGCTTATGCGCCAGAAAACACCATTGCTGCATTTGATCTTGCCTTGGCTTGCGGCTGTCAATGGGTTGAGTTTGACGTGGTTTTGTCTCAAGACAAAGAACCGTTTGTGTTTCATGACGCATCATTGAGTCGGACCACTAATGGCCACGGCTTGATTGCAGACGTCGATTCGGTTTATTTAAATTCATTAGATGCCGGAAACTGGTTCTCTAAGCAGTTTTGTGGAGAAAAAATTCCCCATTTTAGAGACGTCTTGAAGTGGCTGATTTTTGCAAACATGTACGCGAATATAGAAATTAAGCCCGCTCCAAACCAATCGGAAGCAACGGCGGTTGTGGTGTTGGCACAGTTACAACGCTATTGGCCAGCAGATTATCCGCTTCCTTTAGTGTCTAGCTTTGATATAGAAGCGTTAACCGTGTGTCGTAGTTTAGCACCTGAATTACCCTTAGGGTTATTGATAGATGCCTGGGATGGATCTTGGCAAAAAGAAGCAGAATTATTGGCTTGCACGTCGATTCATGCCTGTCATCGCATTTTAACAGCAGAGCGGGTAAAAGAGATGAAGGACGCAGGCTTTGCCGTGTTGAGTTACACCGTCAATCGCAAAGGATTGGCTCAGAAATTATTATCATGGGGTGTGAGTGCGGTGTTTAGTGATTACCCAGATTTGCTGATTGAGGAATAGGTTTGATATGAAGCGGTTTGTTGTCGGTTGTTTGTTTTACTTATGTGCGTTTTCCGCTTTTTCTAAGCCCGTTGAAATTGTGATGTGGCATGCCCTGGCTGGGGATGTTGGCGGGACGCTCAATCAATTTATTCGCGCGTTTAATGAGAGCCAAGACACCTATCTGATTAAGCCCATTTATAAAGGCAGTTATGCTGAAACCTTGACGGCGTTCGCTGCGGCCTATCGCGCCCATACGGCACCTGCTTTATTACAAGTGTTTGAGATAGGCAGCACCACGATGTTGCATCCAGTCGGCGTGATTAAGCCGGTCGGAAAATTATTAAAAGAGCAACAGGTCGCCACTCAATTGGATGCATGGTGGCCAGCTTTAAAATACTACTATGTTCAGCAAGGGGAATTAATGGCCTTTCCCTTGAATGTCTCCTTACCGATCATGTATTACAACGTAGAACGACTGAAACAACTTGGCTATACCGCGGAGAATTTTCCTCGCACTTGGAACCAATTTGAGATTCTGCTCTCAAAACTAAAAACGCAAGGTGCGGCTTGTGGTTATACGACGGCCTATCCTGGCTGGATTCATATTGAATCATTTATGGCGTTGCATGGTCTGATGGATGAACCTAAACATGGTTTATATGATAGTCCAGTATTACGACATCATTTAAAACGACTACGCCGCTGGCAACAGCAACATAAGTTTGAATACGCAGGGCGGATTGATGAAGCAACCATCTTATTTACCAGTGGTCGTTGCGCGTTGTTTAGTCAGTCTTCTGGCGCGTATACGAGCCTTGCCCAGGTGGTGCCTTTTCATGTAGGTGTTGCCTCATTGCCTTATGATGACGCTTTTGTGAATAAAAGAGCGCCTAATGTCGTAGGAGGGGGCGCATTGTGGGTTGTTGCAGGCCAACCTCCAGCAGTTGAAGCAGGCATTGCACAGTTTTTTAAATTCATGATGCGCCCTGATGTGCAGTCGAGTTGGTATCAAAAAACCGGGTATTTGCCTATTTATAAACAGCAAGATGCAGGTATTTTAGCCCTAGTGCAGTCTGAGTGGGGAGAAGAACCTTTGCATTCCCCCCCTCATTTTATTCAAGCGCAACAACGCATTCGCGCGATGAATGACGAGCTCATGGAAAGTTTGTTTGCGGGCCTTATTTCGGTTGAGTCCATGTCGGCGTCATTGATGAAAAACTCACATTATGCACAATATCGTTTTGAGAAGAATCACGGGATGGGGTGAGTGTCGATGTATCTGACCGCTCGATCAATCCGAGCCGCGACCGTTAGGGAGCGGAATTTTTAAAACTTCCGCTCCCTAACGGTCGCGGCTCGGATTGATCGAGCGGTGTATACGTTTACCTAACCGTCTGTAACGGCCGCATCATCAAATCTAACGAAGACTTCTGTTTCAACTGATGCTGATAAACAGCATAAAATGCAATGACATTTTTAAGATAATTACGCGTTTCACGCCAGGGTAAAGTTTCTATCCAAATATCGATTTCTTTAGGAGGATGGGTGCGTAACCAGAAGATCACTTGTTTAGGGCCCGCATTATATGCGGCAGCCATCAAGAGCGGGTGGTGTTGGAAGTGACGCGCTAAGAAATTTAAGTAGGCTACACCCAACACAATGTTGGTTTGTGATTGAAACAAGTCGTCTTGATGGTGATAAGCGATTCGATGATCTTTAGCCATCATACTTGCCGTACGCGGCATTAGCTGCATGAGACCACGAGCACCCGCAGGAGAAACAATATCGCTCTTAAACGTACTTTCTTGACGAATAATGGCGTAAATAAATGCAGGGGGAAGGTGATAGGTGTCTGCAGTTGAGGTGATTGTGGGTTTGAAAGGCAGGGGAAAACGCAGTGCCAGTTGATTTTTTAAATCATCATGATTGCACAGTTCAATCGATTGACCATACCAATTTAATGACTGCCCAATCCAATGAATCAAAGAGATTTTTTCGTCCATTGGAAGCTCACTGGTAAAGTCATTTAATAAGCGCGATGCTTCGCCTTTTTGTTGATGCTGATGGAGATAGGTGATTTTTTCTGTAAATGCTTGGTACGGTTTAATCAGTTCTAGGTTGATGGGCGTCGGTTCAGATTCAAAATGAAACGGATGGTGCAGCCTTAAGCTCGCTAGAAACCCATAATAATGGCGGGTTTTTGCAACCGCTTGATACATCGCTTGGGCTTGCTCTGTTTTACCTTGCGCCTCAAGAGCGCGTGCTAACCAATATTGCCAACAAGGATCAGACTTATTTTGATAATAATGAATGAGTGTTTCTACTCTGGGCCAATTTAGTTGTTTGAGTGCCAACCTGATTTGCCAATCTAACAAGGCTTCATTATAAAAAGCAGGTTTGACCTGATTAAACCAAGCGTCGGCATCCGCATCGTTTCTTAAGGCCTTATAGAGGGCTAAGAAACTTAAAAATTGTTGTTGCTGAGTGTCGGTGAGGCGTTTTTCAACTAAGGCTTGTTGGTAAAGGCGAATGGCCTCATTTTGCTTTTGCGCAACCAGACGTTTTAAACCAAAGACATAAAAATAGCCATGAAACCGATCGCGAGGTAGTGCCGTGATGTCAGTAGGATGTTTGGAAATTTGATTCAGTAGGCTAATATCTTGTTGTCTAGGGGGGCGATATAGCCCCAGAAGATAATTAGCGAGTTGTGGGTTATCTTGATTTAAAGACAATACAATCCGCGCATCAATAAAGCGTTCATCAAAATGGGGATCATGGCGCATAACCTCAAATAAGGTATTACACGCAGCAGGCAGGCTGTTACCACTGAGCCATATAGAGCGGCTAGCATTCATGGCCGCTTCACTTTGACCATTGAGATAATGCGCGTATTCAGCATAACAATTCAGCGCGGTTTGATTGCTTTTTTTATAGTAAGCCAGATAGGTTTTCCAGTCTTTTTTTTGAGCCAATAGATAGAGCCATCGCTCCCGGAGTTTATTTGCAAGCGGGCTGTCTTCACTGATGAACTGCAAAAAGGGGGCATCTGGCTTTGCTGGTAGGTTATCACGCCAGGTTATATAGGTTTGGAAGCGCTGCAGGTAGTGGGTTTGGGGGGAGGCGAAGGCGAGGTGGGTAAATAATAAAAATGTTATCCAGCACGCCATCCTGAGTATTGGGAGCGTCATCCCGAGCGCAGCGAGGGATCTCCACCAGCTAGCAGGAGATCCCTCGCTGCGCTCGGGATGACGTGTATATTCGGAAATCAAGGCTATACGCACTTTTGTTTAAGCAAAGTAATGGTTTTCTCATAGTTTTTAGTAGAAAACAAGCCAGATCCCGTAATAAATGTAGTGGCACCCGCTTTGGCAAGTGGACCAATGGTTTCGAGATTAACGCCGCCATCTACCGCGATAGATAAATGCGGGTAGCGCGCTTTGATCTCTGTGATTTTAGGGATACAAAAAGGCAACAGCGATTGGCCGCCAAAGCCCGGGTTAACCGTCATGATGAGCACAAAGCTTAAATGATGGTGTGTGTAGGTCAGACAGTCTAGGGAGGTTGCAGGGTTAATCGCTAAGCCCGCTTGGCAACCTAATTCTTGAATATACGCCAACTCACGGTCTAGATGTAAACAAGCATCAGGATGAATGCTGATTCTAGAGGCACCCGCTTTGGCAAATTGCTCGATCATGGCCGTTACAGGAGACACCATCAGATGGACATCTAAACAAATCTTAGGAAAACGTTGCCGTAGTGCTTTACAAAAATCAGGACCAAACGTCAGGTTGGGGACATAATGATGGTCCATGATATCGAGATGAATCATATCTGCACCCGCTTGCAAAACAGCGTCTACGTCTGATTCGAGATTAAGGAGTTGGGCCGATAATAGTGAGGGGGCAATTTGAATCATCAACCGAGACCTTTACCTAATAGGAAGTTTACACCCAAATTTCCAGTGGCAATTTGATAAGATGCCCCATAACTGGTAATGGATGAAGTCATTAAATATCTAAAATCAATAAAGAAATCCATGTAACTGTCCATCGCAAGATCAAGCCCCACAATGCCTTGAATCACAGGTGCGGTGGTATAAATACTGGTTTTAACACCGTTGGTGTTTCCTAATAAATAATCGGGTCGCGTGATAGGCGCAGCGCCTTGGATTTGGGGAATTGAATAATTGGTAATCGTGGTAAATTTAGCATACCCAATGCCTACACCAGCATAAGGGAATACATTGCTGGTGCGGGTGGCTTCTGCGGGTCGAAAATCATAATAAAAATTAGCAAGCCCCATGTATTGCTGAGTTGCGCCGGCGAGGTAGTATTGACCTGTATATTTATTAGAGTTGAAGGTGGCATCATTAAAGGTTAGCGAGCTGTTTTGGTTATAGTTATATAAAAATTCGCCCTCTATGCGAAAACAAGGAAAGCGATACCCAAGTTGATACTGACCTCCGCCACCAATCCCTTGTTTGAGGGTGCCTGTCGTATTGAATTCTAGCGTGGGGTTAGTCCCATTGGTCGGCCGTGCTGGGCTGAGAATGTTGGTGGTGCTTTGTGGGTAAGAGCCTAAGACCGTTAGGCCTGTGTAAAACCCTGGGATGGCAGGGGGTAACGTACTAAACGCAGTGGTTGACGTTAGTAGAGAAATGCACGTTACCCCTATTAATCGCGCGTTGGTCATTTATAGGATCCCCCATCAAATCGATAGGTCACGCCGGCACTAGCAAAATTGGCTTGGAACATTTTACCCAGCTCACTGACATTGTTGGTGCCGAGATAGCGATATTCAACATCTAAAGCGTAATTATCAACAAAATTATAGGTCAAGCCCACGGTGCCTTGATAGGCAAAGGCACTATTGGTTCCGCGAAACTCAGTTGATAACGTGGGACCCGTGCCAAAGAGATGCGCATTGACATAAGCATATCCAATTCCGAGTCCGATAAAGGGTTCAAGCGGGGTGATGATGGCCGGAAAATCATAATAAGCATTAACCATCGCAGTGGTTGCCGAGGTCTGTCCGCTGAGATTGGTTTGGTTGATATAGTTGACTTTGAAGGCGTTGGGGGTAGCGCTGATGTAAGCAACTTCCGCTTCATATCTAAGCGGGTTACTTTTGAATCCGATGCGTCCCCCACCGTTGTAGCCTGCGGTATAGTTAACGTTACTCCAATAGAGACCATTTAATGTGGTTTGAATATTGTTAGGCAAGTAAGCATAACCACCGAAGATTTCAGCATACCACCCATCGATGGGAACTGCTGAAAATGCGAGGCTTGACGTCAAAAAAAGAGAGGAAAATAGAGTGCGTTTCATAAAACCGTCCTTGTTGTTCAGAATAAGTCATCCGGACCTGAATGAGATTATGGATGAGTATATCTGATGAATCCCTTGACGCAAAGGGGTAACCTCGTTACGCTTGCCTCGAGTAATTTTAGGCGGAGAAAGTGGAATGCAGCCCATCTCTATTTTTCAAGTTGATGCCTTTACCGATAAGGTTTTTCACGGAAATCCGGCGGCAGTTTGTATATTAACAGAGTGGTTTAACGACGAGTTATTACAGGCGATTGCCATTGAAAATAACTTGTCAGAGACGGCTTTTGTCTTAGAAGAAGCAGACGGCCCCCATATTCGTTGGTTTACACCCAATGGTGAAGTGAGTTTATGCGGACATGCAACACTCGCAGCTGGGTTTGTGTTGTTTGAATTAGGTCGAGCGACCCAAGAAAAAATTCAGTTTTCAAGTTTAAGCGGTGCTTTAAGCGTTTATCGCAAAAGTGAAGGCTATATGCTAGATTTTCCGGCATTGTCTTACCATATGATGGCATCAGCATTTCAAGTTCAACAGCTCATTGATCAACCCACGCTTGAAGCGTATGAAAGCAATTTAGATTATTTACTCTTATTGCCCAGCGCCTCACAAGTCGCACTTGCCAAGGTTGATTTACCGGCATTGACCAACTTACCTAAACGCGGGTTAATTTTGACTGCGCGTGCAGATGATGTTGACTTTTACTCCAGGTGTTTTTATCCAAAACATCATGTTCCTGAAGATCCGGTCACCGGATCGGCGCATTGTGTTTTAGCACCTTTTTGGTCTGAGCGACTTGGAAAAACCGTATTAAAAGGCAGACAAGGGTTAGTGCGACAAGGTGAGGTCAAGTGTCAATGGGTGGGTGACCGCGTTCATTTATTTGGCCAATGTCGTTGGTATTTAAAAGGATATCTACAGTTATAAGGAGAACAGACCATGAGTGAATTTTCAGCTGGATTGGCAGGGGTCGTGGCGGGAGAGTCCGCTATTTCAACTGTCGGACACCCAGGT
Organism: Gammaproteobacteria bacterium; assembly: GCA_026399205.1. Lineage (GTDB taxonomy): Bacteria > Pseudomonadota > Gammaproteobacteria > Legionellales > Legionellaceae > 2-12-FULL-37-14. Next base: position 5,184 of record JAPLRL010000063.1, on the reverse strand, counting down.
AGTGGGCTCACCTATCGAGGGTTTGAGATTGACGATTTGGCAGCCCATGGTCAGTTTGAAGAAGTGGCTTATTTATTGTTGTATGGACATCTCCCTACTCAAAAAGAATTAGATGCATATATTGCTTTGCTTGAAAGTAAACGAGCCTTACCAGAGGCCTTAAAAAAATTATTAGAGCTGATGCCAGCTAACGCCCATCCCATGGATGTGTTGAGAACAGGCTGCTCTTTTTTAGGGGAACTTGAGCCAGAAGAACATTTTTCTCAGCAAATCGATATTGCCAATCGACTCTTAGCCATTTTTCCGGGGATGTTGTGTTATTGGTACGTGTTTCATACGAAAGGAACGCGGATTGATGGACAATCAGATGAACCGACCACAGGCGGACATTTTTTAAAACTCCTACAGGGCCGGACGCCTTCTGCATTGGTGCGCGACATGATGAATGTGTCTTTGATTTTATACGCAGAGCATGATTTTAATGCATCAACCTTTGCAGCCAGGGTTACCGCAGGCACGTTATCTGATTTTTATTCGGCCATTACTAGTGCGATTGGCACTCTAAGAGGCCCGTTACATGGCGGGGCGAATGAAGCGGCGATGGCGTTATTAGCGCAGTTTAAATCACCTGATGATGCACAAACTCAGCTCTTATTCATGCTCGCTCAAAAAGAAAAAATCATGGGATTTGGGCATCGGGTCTATACTGAGAACGATCCGCGTTCAGATGTGATTAAACCTTGGTCTAAAAAATTAGCACTCGCCCTGAACAATTTAGCGCTATTTGAGATTTCAGAACGGGTTGAGCAGCTCATGTGGAAAGAAAAAAAGCTGTTTCCCAATTTAGATTTTTATAGCGCATCAGCCTATCATTATGCGGGGATTCCAACGCCACTCTTTACCCCCATTTTTGTGATTTCACGAATTACCGGTTGGGCTGCGCATATTGTTGAACAACGTGCAAATAATCGCTTAATTCGTCCTGCTTCGCTTTATATTGGTCCGAGCGCTCAACGGTATATCCCAATTGCTGAAAGGGGCGTGTAGGATGGCTGACAATTTAAAACCCGCTTATGATGATGTCATGCTGCAAATTGCAGACTATGTGTTAGACGAAACGCCGCATTCTAAGCTTGCACTTGAAACCGCACGTTTATGTTTAATGGATAGTTTAGGCTGCGCCATTTTAGCGCTCTCGTTTCCTGCGTGTCGTAAGGTCTTAGGCCCTGTGGTGCCGGGTGCTGTGTTACCTGGTGGGGTGCGCATTCCTGGGTTACCCGATGAGTTAGATCCGGTACAAGCCGCGTTTAACATTGGGACCATGGTGCGTTGGTTAGATTTTAATGACACCTGGTTAGCTGCAGAGTGGGGGCATCCCTCAGATAATTTAGGTGCGATTTTAAGTGTGGCCGATTATGTGAGCCGGCAACGGGTTAAGATGGGGCAGCCTGCCTTAAAGATGCATGATGTTTTAAATATGATGATTAAAGCCTATGAAATTCAAGGGTGTTTTGCGCTAGAAAATAGCTTTAACCGCGTGGGGCTTGATCATGTGATTTTAGTGAAATTAGCGAGTACGGCGGTTGCCTGTGTTTTATTGGGCTGCAATAAAGATCAGGTGCTGAGTGCACTGTCTCAAGTGTTTGTAGATGGGCAATCTTTGCGAACCTATCGTCATAGTCCGAATACCGGATCAAGAAAATCTTGGGCAGCAGGAGACGCAACCGCGCGCGCCGTACGCCTAGCCTTGTTTGCTCAATTAGGTGAAATGGGGTACCCCAGCGCATTGACTGCAAAAACCTGGGGGTTTTATGACGTCTTGTTTCAAGGACAGCCTTTTAAATTAAATCGTCCTTTTGGCCAATATGTGATGGAGCATATTTTATTTAAATTATCTTATCCTGCGGAGTTCCATGCCCAAACGGCGGTTGAGTGCGCCGTGCAGTACCATGCGCAGTTAAAAGATAAGTTAGACGACATTGAGCGCATTGAGCTAACGACCCATGAATCTGCCATGCGCATTATCAGTAAAACGGGGCCATTACATAACCCCGCTGATCGTGACCATTGTCTGCAATATATGGTGGCCATCGGTTTAATATTTGGAACCCTCACCGCCTTGCATTATGAAGATGAGGTTGCGTGTGATCCTCGAATTGATTTACTTCGCTCTAAAATGCAAGTGAAGGAAGATCCTGCTTTTTCTAAAGATTATCTAGATCCGAATAAGCGCTCAATTGCGAATCGTCTGCAAGTGGTTTTAAAGAATGGCCAAGTCCTTCCGCCCATTACTGTGGAGTATCCCATCGGTCACCGTGTGCGTAGAGAAGAGGGTATTCCTGTGTTATTGAAAAAATGTCGAGATAATTTATTGACGCATTATTCTATGGAGCAGACAGAGCAGCTGGTGGCGTTGTTTGAAGTGAAAGCACTATCAGAGATGAGTGTAGATAAGTTTATGGCCGCATGGGGTGTGAATTAAGAACCGTAGGGTGGACAAAGGAGCCCCGCGATGAACTAGCAGGTTGCGATATGCTTTTGGGCGACGTGCCCACCATTGGCACCGAGCCACCGGTGGACACGTCGCCTAGAATCATCCAGTAAACTGATAGGTCATCGCGGGGCTCCTTTGTCCACCCTACAATAATCCCGTATCCCACCTCAAGCCAACACAGACACCGTCCCAGTCAGCAATGCAATCAACCCTTTTGTCGCCTGCTGTGCGACATTTAACACTTCCGTATGTGAATGGCTACAAGACGCAAGGCCAGTTGCAAAATTAGTAATCGCAGACACCCCAGCCGATCGCATGCCACAATGCGTTGCAACTAACATTTCAGGCACTGTCGACATGCCAACCGCATCAGCACCTAATGCCTTGAAGGCACGAATTTCAGCAGCCGTTTCATAGTTAGGGCCTGTTACGCAGATATACACCCCTTCATGCAGTTTAATCTTGTTTTCATTCGCAACTTGTAAAAATTGTTCGCGCAAAATCTTATCATAGGTGTCATCCAGCGCAAAAAAGCGCGGTCCGAACGCATCATCATTGGGTCCGACTAAAGGGTTGGAGCCTTGTAGATTAATATGATCGGTCATCAGCATCAGCTCGCCAGGGGGCATATCTGCATGTAATGACCCTGCAGCATTGGTGGTGATAAAATAGGTGCAGCCTAAGAGGTGTAACGTACGCACATAGGTTTTCACCGCTTCAAAGCCATTGCCCTCATAAGTATGCGAGCGTCCCCGTAAACAAATCACCGGGATTCCATTTAATTGTCCAAGGGTGAGTTTTCCTTGATGGCCACTGACACTGGCCTTTGGAAAATGTGGAATGTCTTCATATGCAAGCGTGGTAGATTCGGTCAATTGCGCTGCAAAGCCATCTAAGCCAGATCCTAAAACAATCCCGACTTTGGGATGAAAATCAGGGACAGCTTGTCGAATATAATCAGCAGCAAGATGAGCAGGGGAAATTAAAGTAGTCATGAGAGGTTCACTCAAGGTTATTTTTTGGGGGATCCTAAAGGGTTTATTATATGAGTGCAACTGTTTCGGCAGGGTGATCTGGGGTGATCACTTCGACTGAAGCACCAGGGGTAAAATGTGTCGGTGTTCCACATCCTCTCCTCGAGTGTGGTACCTGTGTGGGTGATGGAGTCATGGGTGAATGCCCCAAGCCCCCTGCAACAAATTGCGTCATCATGTCCATGGTGGAAGACGCTCGTTTCACCGGGGTTGCTCTTTGTGTCGCTGCCACACTATTTTGGCATGCGTTGTCTATATCAAGTGGATCTGCCTGAACCGCGATATCTTTCGCTTTATTGGGTTTTAAAAAATTATCAATATAGGCTTTAATGCCAATTCCACCCAAATAAGGGCTGAGAATAAGGAAGATCAGGAAAAACGCCGGTACAAAAAATGCAATTGTAGTCAGCGCTGAGGTTAAGACACTCAACACCAACACAATCGCGACATACTTAAAATAAGCTTGCTGTCGGTTGGGTGAATAATCACTCACGTTTTTAAGTTCAGGCGGCGTTTTTGTTTTTTGATACTCACCAAAAAACCACCACACGTTACTTACGGTAAATAACCAACACGTGGGTACAATTAGAATGGGCATAAAAATGGCCGCAAGTCCTAATATGGTTGCCGCCAAACCAATCACGGATGCGACTGTAAATTGTTGTCTCAGCGAAGCAAACCCTGTCCAATGTTCTGTGTTTTTACGTTTATCAGGGCTAATTTGAGCGGCGATAAACCATAAAAAATAGCCGACGAGATAGAGGATGAGTCCGATTGAATTAGAGATAAGACCAAGGATGGGAACCGGTGCAAGATATTGCGCTTTTGCGAAAATGATGCCGATAAAAAAAAGAATGCCACTGATATAATCTAGTTTTTCTGCATGACGTTTATGGGTGTAATTAAAAACACGACTCAGAGTCTCTCGTATTTCAGTATAGCGTTTCTGGGTGTAAATCATAACGCGAGTCAGAGCATCTAGTATTTTGGCATAGCGTTTATTGATATAAATAAAATAACTCCACCGGCTCATTTCAATGTGCATATTAGATGTTTTATTACTTTAAAACAAGCAATGTGACAATTTGTAGGAGATACGCACTTAATGACGCCAGATTTCTGATGAAAAATTAATCATTTAATATGTTAACCGTATGCTCGACTTTAGCCAATTTTAATCACTATACCCTAGATTCCGTTCGCCCTGAGGAGGCGCGCTTTCGATCTTAGTCGTTATGCACTGAAGCTCAACGCGCCGTCTCGAAGGGTTAGCTCTGTACAACCTGTTAACACAGTA
>JAPLRL010000063.1:0-333 GCA_026399205.1 Gammaproteobacteria bacterium | reverse complement strand
CTTACCGATGAAGTTAGATGCAACACCCTTCGAGACGGCGCGTTAAGCTTCAGTGCCATTGATTTAGATAGAGTATGCGCCTCCTCAGGGCGAACGGACATTGGAGCGGAAAATGGCTAAAGTCCAGGTATGGCTACATCTTTTTTAGCTGGCAGTTCAAACACACTTCCTTTAATACCTAGGTGGCCTACTTTTAAAAGATTGGCATATTCTAAAAAAACCTATTGACATCCTCCAGGAAATCGCTAGAATTCGCGTTCTCCTTTGTGGAGATGGGTTCTTTAAGAATATGAGAGACGAACTGTGCGGGTACTTTGAAGTCAAAGAAGTACT
>JAPLRL010000036.1 GCA_026399205.1 Gammaproteobacteria bacterium | reverse complement strand
GCGCAGCGAGGGATCTCCTAATTTTGACACAGCGCCATCTGATTGGAGATCCCTCGCTGCGCTCTGGATGACGTGGTAGTTACAACAGGTAGTTACAACAGGACTAGTATTTCTTTCTTAATTTGTGCAAAATAGATGGGTTTTTCCGTTTGGGTGTATTTTATGTCAAGAGCCATGAGAGGACGTGATATGATGAAGAAATTAAATGTAGGCATTTTGCTTGCACTGGGTGTTTCCGTTGCTTCTGCTGCAACGCCTGCTATGCCGTTAGCGACAGATGCAGATAAGTTATCTTATACCATTGGGGTAGACTTAGGAAAAAATCTTAAAAAACAAGATATTACCATTAGTCCTGCTGCAATGACCAAAGGCCTAGAAGACGGTTTAGCAAATGGTCCTTTTGTGTTGACTGAGCCACAAATGAAAGATGTGTTGGTTGCTTTCCAAAAGAAACTGCTTGAAAAACAAACCGAATCTTTCAATAAGCAAGCACAAGAAAATAAAGTAAAAGGCGATGCGTTCTTGGGTCAAAATAAAACCAAAGAAGGCGTGATTGCATTACCCAGCGGTTTGCAATATAAAATCATTCAAAAAGGCGAGGGTGAAAAACCTGCTGCAAGTGATGTGGTCAGCGTCGACTACACGGGCCGATTAATTGACGGCAAAGTGTTTGACTCTACCAGCAAAACAGGCAAGCCCGCTACCTTTCAAGTTTCACAAGTGATTCCAGGTTGGAGTGAAGTATTACAGTTGATGCCAGCAGGTTCAACGTGGGAAGTGTATATTCCTTCAAATCTTGCATATGGTTCACGTAGTGTGGGCGGTCCTATTGGTCCAAATGAAACATTGATTTTTAATATTCATTTGCTGTCTGTGAAAAAAGCAGATGCTAAACCTGCCGCTGCTGCGACTACGGCTAAGAAAGATTAGTTTAGTTGTTAGATAGTGCGCTGATTTTATCAGTTAGCAAAATCTACCCCCTCTCCCGCGCTGGAAGGTAGAGTGGAAAACAAATCTTAAGCGCGGGAGAGGGTTGGGGAGAGGGGCGACATCAGCGCTTGCCCTCTCCCCAACCCTCTCCCCAACCCTCTCCCGCGAATTAAATCAAGACAATGCTCACCCTACCGGCGCGGGAGAGGGGGCAGATCTCCGTAACTTCACGTTTGGAGCCTCTCCATTAAACGCTTACTCATCATCTTCCTCCTAGGGTTCTCCTCCGGACTCCCTTTTGCACTCTTAAGCGGCACGCTCCAGGCTTGGTTTGCTGACTCAGGAATGAGCGTCATGCAGACGGGCTTACTCAGTTTATTGGGTTTACCCTATGCTTATCGATTTCTGGTCGCGCCCGTGATGGATAGATGCTCGCCCTTGGGGTTGGGCCGACGGCGTGGCTGGATGATGTTAACGCAATTGGTTTTGCTGCTTGGGTTTAATATCTTGGCTTGGTTTCATCCGGCAACGGATGCGCGGACCATCATGTGGTTTGCCTTGTGGTTAAGTTGTTGTTCGGCCATTCAAGATGTGGTGATCGATGCGCAGCGAATTGAATATTTGCCAGTGAATGAGCATGGCTTAGGGGCAGCTTTTGCGGTATTGGGTTATCGAATTGCGATGCTCGTGGGTGGCGGTGTCGCTTTGGTGTTGGCTTATCATTATGGATGGGGCTGGACCTATCGCTTGATGGGCGGCGGGATGGGTATTGGGCTTGTGGCCGCTTGGTGGAGTAAAGAGCCCGTTCCCGTGAAACAAAAAGAAGATGCTTTAACGTTTAACGATTGGATTTTACCCATTAAAGACTGGGTGCAGCGACCCGGTTGGTTAGGATGCATTGGATTTATTTTGTTGTATAAACTAGGAGAAGCCTTTACCTCAACAAGCAGCGGCATCATGATGCCCTTCCTGAGACAAGGGCTGGATTTTCCGTTAGATACGATTGGTTATGTGAATAAAGGGATCGGTGTCGTTGCTTTATTGCTTGGTGGCGTGACGGCGGGGTGGTGGTTACGGAAGAAACCCTTATTTCAAGCCTTGTTGTGGTTTGGCTTATTTCAGGCCATGGCAAATGCGCTGTTTTTGTTTTTAGCCATGATGGGGCATCAGCTGTGGTTATTTGTGCTGGCTGTTTTGGTGGATAACTGGGCGGCAGGCATGGGATCAACCGCGCTGGTTGCCTTGTTAATGCGCCTGGTCAACCAACAATTTACAGCAACACAATTTTCTTTGCTCATAGCGGTGAGTTTATTACCGCGGATTTTTTCAGGACCCATTGCGGCTGTCTTACAAATGCACTTTGGGTGGGCAGGATTATTTGGTTGGGCGTTTGGGTTCTCGTTTTTATTTATTCCCTTTTTATTAAGAATGCGTACGCAACATTGGGTATCTACACCCGAGTCTTAATGTTTTACCCGATACAATCCGAGCCGCGACCGTTAGGGAGCGGAAGTTTTAACAGTTCCGCTCCCTAACGGTCGCGGCTCGGTTAAGCCGAGTGTAAAATTATATTACAAAAACTACGTCTTAAGGAGCAATACATGCAAACAAAAGTGACTTTATCATTTTTCACTCTCTTACTCTTAATCTCATTTGCTTCCGTGAACGCCGTGTTATTTACACCAGCTCTACCTGATATTGCGATCTATTTTAAGGTCAGCGAAGGCACGGCTCAACAAACCATTACTTGGTTTTTAATTGGATATGCCGTGGGGCAACTTTTATATGGTCCACTTGCGAATCGCTTTGGTAGAAAACCAGCGCTCTATATGGGGATTGGTTTGCAAGTGATCAGCAGTTTATTGTGTGTGTTGGCAGGCGTTATTCATCAATATGAGGTCCTCATTCTTGGGCGACTGATGTTGGCGTTGGGCTCAGGTGTTGGTTTGAAAATGACGTTTACCCTCATTAATGAATGCTATGCACCCCAAATTGCTAGTCAAAAAATAGCTTATTTAATGTTGGCGTTTGCAGTCACTCCGGCTTTAGGGGTTGCTCTCGGTGGGTTTTTAAATTTTTATTATGGCTGGATGAGTTGCTTTTATGCGGGTGCTGTGTACGGATTGATTCTATTGGGCATGGTCTCTCGCATGCCCGAGACCTTGGTTGAGCGTGACTTGAATGCATTTAAAATGGACCACCTTATTCATGGATATGGGAGTCAATTTAAAAATAAAATGTTGATGTTGGGTGGGGTGTTGATGGGGTGTGCGACCTGTTTTATCTATGTGTTTGCAGCATTAGCCCCTTTTATTGCCATGACGCATTTTACCATGAGCAGTGCGCAGTATGGTCTGGCTAATATGATTCCACCCATTGGCTTGATCGCCGGCTCATTAGTGAGCGCGCGTTTATCAAAACGCTATTCAGCGCGGGTGATTATCCAGTGGGGAGTCGGTATTGCTAGTATAGGCTCTGTCCTTATGGGGGTTGCCATATTACTCAAATTACCGGTTTTATTTGCATTGTTTTTTCCCATCATCATCGTCTATTTTGGCCTGTGTTTTGTGTTGGCAAATGCCTCATCTCTTGCCATGTCTTATGCTAAAGATAAATCACATGGATCTGCCGTGATGAATTTCATCAATATGGGGTTTACCACGGTCGTGGTGTTGAGTATTGGTGCATTTTCAACCGCGACCGATGTGCTGCCCGCGGTGTATCTGATGTTGTGTGTGTTGATGATGGGTGTGGTTTGGAGGTTAGATGTTGGGTCGTAGTTCGGTCGTAGTTCGGTCGTAGTTCGGTCGTTGTAGGGTGGGCAAAGGAGCCTAACGGTGAATTTGTCGGGTGGCAGTGAGCCCTCAGGCGACGTGCCCACCGGTAGCTCGGAGCCACCGGTGGGCACGTCGCCGTTAGTTTCCAGCAATTAGCAAGCCTATTGCCGGGCTCCTTTGCCCACCCTACGATTTCGGAGATTTAGGCAACACTGGCCCAGCCTCAGCCCTAAACCCAGGCCGAGGTATACTCTCCACAGAACCCTGGAAAAACCGACCCGCATGAGGCGTGGCAGCTGCTTGAGCAGGCCCATGAAGAACCACTTGTAATCGTGCAGCCAACTTTGATGCCGGCAAAGCGTGTTTTACAAGTTCGCCCGCGAGATTTTCTAATTTTTTGCCAGTCTCTACACCCGGATTTTTTAAGAGTTCAAGTAAATGCTTACAGATCAGGAGCGTGACAGAATCGCCTACGGTGCTCTGTTTAATTTTTTCTAAAATATCAGTGGCGAGGTAGAGTTTTGCAGCCATTTGCATGCGTTGGCATCTGATGCGCGTGGTCTCGCATAAAACTCGAACGGTCTCTTCCACACTGGCCTCTGGTGTCATGCGTTTAGGGTCGTCATTGGTCAGTGTGCGGTAAAATGCGGTGATCGCCTCTTGCTTGATGAGCGGATTTTGTAGATGTGCCAGTTGCTCGATAAAGCGCTGTTGTGTTTCGCGCACGACGTCTTCTGGGTTGGTCTGCGCCCAAAGCATGAGGAGCTCTTCTTTAACCTCAGGATCTTGCGTTAAATAGTCGACATAATTGGTCTTATGTGGCTTACCGCATGAAAATGCTTTTGAGGTGTTGAGGGGGTCAAAGTCGGTTCGAGCGAGTCCTGCTTGACCGATTGCATTGAGATTGATGCGCGTGATGCTATGGATTTCTTTCAATGCACTGACACTACAGATCAGTTGACTAGGATGTAAATTTTCATCACCATTTAATTGACTGGTGTAAATGACATTCGCTAGTTGTTTTTTAACCTCGGGTGACATGCCTCTAGTCACAGCAGCAAAGGAAGATTTTTTAGAAAAACCGCGACTGGTTAATGCAGAAAGGGGCATGACCCTGTCTAAACGATCAGGAAGTATTTTGTCTTGAACGGAAACAGAGATGACGTCCTTACCTTTTTGTGTGGTGTAGACGTTGGCTTGCATGATAGGGGGCCTTGCAACCGCTGCATCCTTGACAGGAGAATAGATGATGGCAAGACTTTCAGCTAAACACGTACCAGGACTGTTTTGTGTAACCCGATAGAACTGCCTATCGTCTGCGCGGTAAAATCCTGATGTACCGACCTGTTTAGGATCAGTGATGGCTTCAATATGATGATATCTTTTTTTATCGATGATAAGATCAACTTGGTTGGCCACTTTGCTTGTTCGATGGGCGATATAGCTTTCTATGGTCCCTATGAATTCTTTTTCGCCAGCCGTTGCTTTTTTAGGCCAAGTAACCGCTAATCCTTCAGGACTGATATCTAGAAAAGCCATGTCTAGTTTGTAGCGTATGGCAGGTTTACCAATGGTTTGACTGGTGATGGCTTCGTCAATGTCATCTTGTAGTTTGTGTAAAGGGGTGGGTGGTGCAACGCTGGCCGGCGTGTGAGGTGAGTCGTTCAGTGAGCTGTTTGTAGAAGGCGGAATATCAGCAAAATCCCACTCCTCTGGGTTATGTACGTTGATGGTTTTACGCCTATCGGTGACATAAGTATCAAAAGTGCCGGAAATTGGATTGGAGTTGGGGGCGGTTTTGACCCAACATTGTGGGGTTGGGAGAAGATTATTTTTGAGTTTACCTTCATAGTCTTCTTTGATAAGAGCGAGTCTCTCTGCTTGGGTTTGTTGATTTTCCAATTGTAACGCGCTGTCAATATCGACTTGAATTTGCATGAGACGAGCAGCTTTTTCCATATCTTCTAAACTCCACTGAATGTACAGTTCAATGGCATTAAAAATTTCATCAAGTGCGGTGGAGTCATTGGGGTCGATGGCAAGAGGATAGGGGTTTCTAGGTTTACTGATAAACAAACTAGCCAACGTTGACGAATTTCCAATGATATTGATCAATGACTTCATGACGTGTGCTTTGAACACTTGGAATTCTGCAATTTGTTTGTCTTTGTCATTTGGGTTGGCTTCATTGATATGACGTAATCTATCGTCGAACATGGCTTTAAAGGTATTTTTAACTTCGTCAATTGCTGTATGAATGGCATTTGTATCTTTATGAATAACCAGCTCGTTCATTGCAGTCACAACCTCTTGAGACGGAATGAGTCCTAGATAATCACGCCATAATTTTGACGGTTCACCTCTCGGATTAATTGAAGCTAAGAACTTGCGATTAAAAAAGTCGATCATACGATTATCATGTACGACTCCGCCGGAGTTCGGACCACGTAATAAATCTTCGAAGGCATGACCAAAATCGATTCTGGCTAATCTAATGGGGGCACCATCATCATCCTTGATAACTAACATATTGCCTGGGTTGATGTCATGATCGCCGATGATTGCAGACACTGCGATAGCCTCGGCTAATTGCTTTCTTATATGGGGAGGAAGTTTATTTAAATCATGGTATTGGGCTTCATGCTCCTTTGTTGGGGAGCCATTGATGAGCTTCACGTGCTCATATTCGGTTTTGTCATCTTCTATTTTTCGGACAGGTCTCTTTCTACCTGGGTCGAGGTAATCATCTAAGGTGACGCAGTTGGTTTCTTGTAGATACTCTGATGCAACACCAATGCCCTGACCATCCTCCATATCTAATAGAAATAAATTAGGAATTTGCCCTGGGGGCAGCATGTGTTGTAAAGCGCGAGCAGCAATGAACTCACCAAAATTTTCATGATCGGAGCGCCACGCTTTCATTTTTCGAACCATCCCTGCCTCGCTGATAGGCAGCTTCAATTGGTGCGTGACGTCTGTAGATAGCTCTTTACACTCCTGGCTTCCAGTTTTACCGCCTCCGGCTTTACCAGCACCAAAGTCGCTTCTGCGTTTAATCCAAGTAAATGGCATAAATATAACTATCCTGATCTAAGGTGGTCATATTTATAGTATACACTACTTTTTACGGATTGATTGATTTATTACTGAACAAATCGGGGGCTAGTGGGTTGGGCCTTGGCCCAACCCACGGTGACTACGCCTGCATAAACCCATGATAACAAAGGGCTAAACTTAAGATTAACATAAGGACATTGACAGTACGTAAGCAAGTCGGGTGATCGATACATCTCAAGGTCATGCGGTCTGAGCAATTAGGCAGAACAATGCGGCATACGCCTTTAAGAAAAATCAACCAACACAAGACGCCAACGAGTATATCCCAAGGTGCATGCCATGTGTGGTGGGTGAGGATAAGCAAGGTTCCGAAAATCAACGGAATCATGCCAGAAATAAATTTTAAACTGGCTTGGCTCATCACTTCATGAAACACTTTTTGATAATGGTGGGGATGAAGCATAAACCCAAGGCTAGTCGCCAGTAAAATCAGGCCAATGATTTGGGAAACGAAAAAAGAACCTTCCATGTTAATTTCTCCTAAAAGTGATAAATACGTTGCGGATCGGTCGTGGTGAATTGATGTGCGGTCGTTGTAGGGTGGGCAAAGGAGCCATACGATGAACTTTCCGGTTAGCATAAACTTTCAGGCGACGTGCCCACCGGTTGCTCTGAGCCACCGGTGGGCACGTCGCCGTTAGTTTCAAGCAGCTAGCAAGTTCATCATGAGGCTCCTTTGCCCACCCTACAACGACCGCATAACGACCTACAACAACTCTAGCTATACCGTAATGGGGATCGCACATAAAAGCAAGCCTAAGGCAACACCCGCGACAACACTGCAGCCGTCATGCGTGATACACAGGTTTGTTTGCCATCTTGGTCAAATAAATCAATTTGCCATACTTGGGTGGAGCGACCTAAGTGGATAGGGCGAGTGATGGCGGTGATAAGCCCTTCTTTGACGGAACGTAAATGATTGGCATTGATTTCAAGCCCCACGCAATAATGCGTATTAAAATCAACCACCGCATTGGCAGCCGTACTTGCGACGGTTTCTGCGAGCACCACATTCGCTCCACCATGCACGATGCCTAACGGTTGTTTTGTTTTAGCATTCGCTGGCATGGTTGCGGTCAGCGTGTCATCGCCGACTTCGATAAAATTGATTTCTAAAAAATCAGCTAAGGTATGTTGTCCGCGTTGATTGAGAAGGGCGGGTGTAATGGCGGCGAACCAGATCATAACAGTGTTCCTTGAATAAAAGTAACTACACGTCATCCTGAGCGCCAGCGAAGGATCTCCACTAGACAGCAATGTGCTAATTTGTAGGAGATCCTTCGCTGGCGCTCAGGATGACGTAGGGGTTACGAATTAAAAATTGCAGTTTAACAGGGAGTGATTAAGATTGTCTTTATAAAATAAAGGATGGTAGTATCAATCATTAAAACTAATCATGTGAGAAGATGAGTCAATTTTTTAGAGCGCTCGCAAAGACAATCAGTTGTTTACTGATAGCTGTGTTAGTCGGGTGTGTCACCCATGATGATGCTTATTATCAAACGCATCCAAAAGCTGTTTTTGAGGCACTTCAACACTGTGTATCAGGGGATATAGCTAAACCCCAAGATTGTCAGCAGATTGAAAAAATCGCTTCTGTTTTTCGAGGGTGGATGAATGAAATCCAGTCGAACTCACAGGCATTTGGCCAAAAAATTATAAAAATACAGCAATATTGTGGTCAGGTTTCGTTGAGTAAAGAAAAGAAAGAAAAATGCCATCAAGAGCTTGAGATGCGGCTTGCAGTGGTCAAATGGCTAGAGTCACCTGAGAGTTAATGCATGCGAATACTTGTGAGTAATGATGATGGAGTGACTGCGCCGGGGATTAAAGCATTGGCGATTGAATTGGCAACCATTGCCGAGGTGGTGGTGGTCGCGCCCGACCGCAATCGCAGTGGCGCCAGTAACTCCCTCAGTTTGACACGTCCAGTGCGCTTGAAACAATTAGATAATGCTTATTATAGCGTAGAAGGAACGCCCACAGATTGCGTTCATTTAGCGCTGACTGGGTTATTGGATGTCACCGTCGATATGGTGATGTCAGGAATTAACGACGGCGCTAATCTCGGCGACGATATTTTATATTCCGGAACCGTTGCCGCCGCGATGGAAGGGCGTCATTTAGGGTTTCCTGCTGTGGCTTTATCCATGGTGGGTGACAATATTCAGCATTTTAAAACAGCAGCCGTGATTGCCAGGCAATTAGTAGAAAAATTAGCTCATGTTTCATTACCGGCGCAGAGCATTTTGAATGTAAATGTGCCTGATGTACCGCTTGATCAACTTATGGGAATAGAAGTGACTCGCTTGGGCACTCGCCATATTGCAGAGCCTATGGTGAAACAGTTCGATCCTCGTGGTCGCCCTATTTATTGGGTGGGCCCACCGGGAGCAGAAGCAGATGCAGGGCCCGGAACAGATTTTTATGCCATTAGTCAAAAGCGCGTTTCAATTACGCCGCTGCATCTTGATATGACAAATTATCGCTTGTTTGATCAACTGTCTAAATGGGTGCAGAAAATCAAATTAACCTAAGGGATCAAGATATGCGCTTCGGTTGGTGGGTTGGGTTGCTGAGCTTGGGGTTAGTCGCATGTGGACCGAGGGTCGATCTTGCGCCTGTTTCCGAATTGGCTTGGCATCCTGCCGCATCGCATCCTCTCTATCATCGCGTTCGTCCTGGCGAAACACTCTATGCCGTCGCGTTTCGCTATGATCTAGATTACCGACAATTGGCCGCTTATAACGGATTGCCGCATACCTATGCGATCAAAGCAGGGCAGCTGTTGCGTATTGCGCCTGTCACGACGCGCCATCTGCGGCATGTAGCGCCTCAAGTCGCGCATCATCCAATGAGGGGGAGGGGGGTTGCCGCGTCTCGTGAGCAGTCTACTACGGGGTTTGTCTGGCCTGCTAAAGGTCGACTGATGCGTCATTTTGTCCCTCAAGTCGGACAAAAAGGCATTGATATTCTTGGGGTATCAGGAGAGCGTGTGGTTGCTGCTGCACCTGGCGTGGTTGCTTATTCGGGTAGCGGTTTGCAGGGGTTTGGAAATTTAATTATTATTAAACATCAAAACCAGTATTTAACCGCATATGGGTATTTAAATCGATCGTTTGTGAAAGAAGGACAATCTGTAAGGGCAGGACAAGTTGTGGGTGGAATGGGTCGTATAGATCGGAAGTTCTGGGGTGTGCATTTTGAAATACGGTACGCTGGAAAACCTGTAAATCCATTGATTTACTTAAAAAATAGGTGAAATCATGCGGGAAGAAGATAAAAAAGAAGAAGTAGACATAGACGTAGACATAGACATAGAAGATGTAGCGCTCACACAGACCGATGAAGAGGGCCCACAAGAAGCTGATTTGCTGCTTGAAAGCGCTGCTCCTGCAGACGCATGGGAAGCCGAAGAAAAAGAAGAAGTCATTAAAATTCATCAGCATGTTGAAAAAATGATGGATGCAACACAGATCTATTTGAGTGAAATCGGATTTAACCCCCTCTTGACCGCAGAAGAAGAAGTCAAATATGGGCGGTTGGTCTTGAAGGGGGATGAGAAAGCGCGGAAAAAAATGATTGAATGCAATTTGCGTTTGGTTGTTAAAATTGCGCGTCGCTATTTAAATCGCGGTTTACCGCTGTTAGATTTAATTGAAGAAGGCAATTTAGGCCTCATGAAAGCCGTAGAAAAATTTGATCCAAATCGAGGGTTTCGTTTTTCAACGTATGCAACCTGTTGGATTCGGCAAACCATTGAGCGTGCGATAATGAACCAAACACGTACGATTCGCTTGCCTATTCATGTGGTGAAAGAGCTGAATGTTTATTTACGCGCAGCAAGACAGCTCACGCAACAACTCGATCATGAGCCTTCCCCTGAAGAAATAGCGGAAATGCTAGATAAGCCCATTGAAGATGTGCAAAAAACGTTAGGGTTAAACGATAAAGTGACCTCGGTAGATACCCCTCTTGGGTATGATGACAATAAATCATTATTAGACACCTTAGCCGATGAAAAAAGTGTGAATCCGGCCGAGCAATTGACTGATGATGATTTGAATCAACACATTGAAGAACTGTTAGATAGTTTGACCTCTAATCAACAGCAGGTCATTATGCGTCGCTTTGGACTCCGAGGGTTTGACAAAGCAACGCTAGAAGATGTGGGTGCTGAAATTGGTTTGACCCGCGAACGGGTCCGTCAAATTCAAGTAGAAGCCCTGAAAATCTTACGTGTAGAGCTAGAAGAGCTTGGTTTAACACATGATGATTTATTAGGGTAAGCACTTTTAGGTCTGTCGCCAAACGCGGCAGGCTTTTTACGTGAGTCTGTTGTTTTAAACCATTTTTTCTTTGGTCCTGCGCCTGCACTTGCACCAGACCCAGACCCAGACTTATAAGACGAGCCTGATCGTGGCTGGCTTCTAGAGTCATCTTGGGTTTGACGCGAATTCGGGTTAATGAGTCGGTCAATGGCTTGCCATTTATGCCGTTCAGACGGTGTTACAAAAGACAGTGCGAATCCTTCAGAGCCTGCGCGTGCTGTTCGACCAATGCGGTGAACGTAGTCTTCTGGGCTTTGTGGTAAATCGTAGTTAATCACGTGTCTGACATGGGCGATGTCTAAGCCTCTAGCCGCAATATCAGTCGCAACCATAATACGATATTTGCTATCCCTAAAGCCTTGAATCACTTTGTCACGTTGACGCTGGCGTAAATCACCGTGAATGGCATCTGCGCTGTGTTTTTCACTGCGAAGTTGATGAGCCATTTGTTCGGCACCCCATTTTGTTTTGACAAAAACAATCACGGAGCCTTCACGTTGTGTTAATTCGGTCACCAGTTGTTGATATTTATCACGCTCAGCAAGACGCACGACGTCTTGTTTAACGCCGGTTGCAGTGATGACGTCAGCAGAGACGGCCACTCGCACCGGTTCATGCATGTATTTTGCAGCCAATTTAATGATGTTACCTGGCAAGGTTGCAGAAAACAGCAGGGTTTGGCGTTTAGCGGGTAAATGTTCAACGATCTGATCAATCTGTAGAGAAAAACCCATGTCGAGCATGCGATCAGTTTCGTCTAAAACCAGAAAGTGGGTGCGTGCAAGTTGTAGGCTGCGACGGTCAATATGATCGTTCACTCGACCCGGTGTACCAATCACCAACCGTGGATGCTTTCTGAGTTGTTGAAACTGTTTAAAAATAGGTTCACCACCAATCAATAGCGCGGTTTTAATGGGCATGTCGTAAATAAGTTCTTTTAACATTTTGTTGACTTGGGTTGCTAACTCACGTGTGGGCGTTAAAATCAGCGCACAATTCGTTGGGTTGGCTAATAAATGAGCGATTAATGGGATGCCAAACGCGGCAGTTTTGCCGGTACCTGTTCGTGCAGAGCCAAGAATGTCTTTTCCTTCTAAAGCAGGAGGGATGGCGCTTACTTGAATAGGGGTTGCTTCGGTAAAAGCTAGTTTTTCTAATGAATGAAGCAAAGGCTGAGGTAAATTAAAAGATTGAAAATGATTCATAGATGCCTTAAGTGTGTATATAAAGGATGTATTTGTGTAAATTAGAACAGAAAAAGAAACGTTCAGAGCGTATACTAATCTTTTTTTAGACAAATAGCAAGCTTAATGCGAAACAGCTTCACGGCTGATTTTACCAGATCAGCCGGGTAATCAGCTTAATGCGACAGCGAGAAACCTTCTTGCTGTGCGAAATTATCTGACAATGAATCCGGTCACTTAGGCCCTGGCGCGCGGGGACCCTCTTTCAGCTCCTGTCCTTTCGGCTTTAATACGTCTAGCTGCAATTTTAGTAGTGCTGTGCTTAGCATATACATAGCTGAGGATAACTGGCTACTCCCCCCCTTTTCGTCGCCTACATTCCTCAAAACATCTCCAAGTTCTTTTGCTTTTTCAGAACAGCTTTTATCATCATTATTTTCTATAAACGCCATTTTTATCGTATAAAGTTGTTGCAGTACAATCTTTTTTATACGATCATGCGGATCCTTAGCTAAGTGAACGTCAGGCGGTTCAAGCCAAGCTAAGACGTTATCGACTCCATTTAATATTGGTTTTAACTTTTTTGGTTCTATGCTCATGATATTTTATCCTTAATCGTTAATATTTATTGACAATTAATATACATATTAATGATCTAGTATGTGGATAAGTTTGTTTTATTAGCACTCACAACGAACAAACGTCATCCTGAACGCAGTGAAGGACCTCCTGAATTTGGCTAGATCTTTGTCAAATTGAGATCCTTCGCTACGCTCAGGATGACGTACCTGGGTAGTTACATGATCTATGTCGCTTGTCCCAATATTCACCAATTATCTAAGCCTCACGGAAAAGTGCACACAAGTAGCCGGATCCAAATCATCCATTCAATTGTCAACTGTTCACTTTTTAAATATAGCACAAAAGTAAATTTTCGGTGATGTGTTACTAAAAAAATAATTAAAATTTTTCGTAACTTATACCCCACTCATCCCGCGGCTTGTCCGCGGGATCCAGCTGCATCCAGGCTGTTTTGAAGAAAGATCTCGTAGGGCATCGACCATTTCTTGGCAGGGAATGAGGCCTGGATAATCTCACCATAATTTTGATTTCCCACCGGCAATTTTCTCTCGATTAAAAAAGTCAATAATATAGTTAGCGTCTCGCTGTACACCGCCGATTTTCTTGGGTCCACGCAATAAGTCTGAAAATGCATGGCCAAAATCGATACGTGCCACTTGACCATCTACGACAAGCATGTTGCCTGGATTGATATCATGATCCCCCATGAGGGCGGAAATGGCTATGCTACTACATAAGCTTGGGAGGATGTTTGGAGACTTTGCTCGGCACTCAGCGAGACTGACCTCTCCTTTAGTTAAATTTGAACTCGTTGCGGTTATTTTTATATGTTCTTTATGTTCATCCTGTGTTTTTTGTAACTCCCCACGTCATCCCGAGCGCAGCGAGGGATCTCCTGTCAAGGGATCTCCTGTCAGTGGCACAGTCTTCAGCATATCGACTGGTATAAGTCTTTCCATTCAGGATTGAATGCATTAACAAGGTCATTCTTCTTTTTCCGCGACCATCCCTTAATCTGTTTTTCTCGTTCAATGGCCACGAGAACATTGGCGCATGCTTCATAATAGACTAGACGATCCGTGTTATATTTTTGAGTAAACCCTTTTACCAATTTATTTTTGTGTTCGTAAATACGGCGTATCAAGTCGCTGGTGACGCCAACATATAAGACATTGTTATGTGTGTTTGAAACAAAATATACGTACGATTCGGTATGCATGCAATTTTCCTTACTGAGCTGGACTTGTTTCCCCTGTCAACATCCTGCAGGGATAGATATATTATCAGAAAATATTGCTTGAATGGAGCTAAGAACGTTAAAACCTTGCTTACGTACCGTACTAATAAATCCGCGAATGCGAGCGAAGTGTTCAGCGCCCTGGGTCGTCCGAAACCCACCGGATACTTTCTGTTTACACTTCATCATACGCAAGTCGCGCTCGGCATCATTATTTGTGAATGGTACCTCGGGATCATGAAGAAAACGCAGGACATTCTCTTTGTAATGAAACAATCGCAATAAGAGATTATGCCCGGTTCTCCTCGGTTGCCGACCCTGTTTCGCCTTACAGGGGAGTGGTGTTTGTGCTGTATGAAACGCCAAGCCCTGCTTAATAACTCTATCGTAAATTTTAGTCAGCCACTTTATACGTTCTGGTGGTATTGCATTGCCGCCATGAAAATGACGACAACGGAGTGCTACGAGTAACAGTCTTCTCATTTCACTACCCCACGGCTCTTTGTCATGCTCTATAACTGCCTTCAATTCACGCAAGTGATGTTGATTGCAAAGGGCATGTTCAACACCAAAGAGATTGTAATAGCTTTTCCAATGATCATGCACAACTGTCCCTGAAAGACCTTCGATTAATGATTTTCGTCTTGGAGATACATGGTAATAAGTTGCGTTTTTAGTTGATGCTACATGTAACCATTGTGTTTTACCTCCAACGCGAAATCCTGTTTCATCCAGGTTTTTAACCGCGGCTGTTTTCACCAATGCTAATATGGATTCTTCAAATGGAGTTAATGTATCAAATGCAATTCGGTTATAACTTGCCAGTGTTGCAGTTGCGAGTTGAATACCATACACATCAGAAAAAAGCTGTAACTACCCAGGTACGTCATCCTGAGCGTAGCGAAGGATCTCAATTTGACAAAGATCTAGCCAAATTCAGGAGGTCATTCACTGCGTTCAGGATGACGTTTGTTCGTGGTGAGTGCTAATAAAACAAACTTATCCACAACCTGAGGAGTTACAAAATTACCTCCTAGAATGCATATAAACAGCACCCTGTCCTTAAATAATAGCCAAATCATCCGAGCCGCGACCGTTAGGGAGCGGAAGTGTAACTGCTCGCATCCTTGCACTATGTCGACGTCCCACGTCATCCCGAGCGCAACGAGGGACCTCCAGTCAGATGGCATGGTGCCAATTCCAGGAGATCCCTCGTTGCGCTCGGGATGACGTACCAGTGGAGTTACGTTTAATGTAACTACCCAGGTACACGTCATCCTGAGCGCCAGCGAAGGATCCCCCCTAGCTAGCAATGTGCTAATTAGCAGGAGATCCTTCGCTGGCGCTCAGGATGACGTGGGGAGTTACAAAAAGCTGTTGTAGCCTATCCTCTGGGATGAAATGTTGATATTGATAATAGACACTCCAGCTGCGAATAACCTCACCATATTGGACCGGTGCACGAACCCTTGATGGAAATGGTGCCGTAACCGTCCTTTTGCAACATGTACAATATTTTACTTCTGCTTGATGTTCAGTGACTTCAATTTTAGGCGGTGGAATATCAAAAACCTGTCGCTTAACTGTCCCAATCAGTGGTGACTGAAGCAGCATATGCTGGCAATCTGGGCATGTCGTTAATACATGTTTTTTGACGATATCTGGTGTTTCAGTTTGCTTCAGTGTTTCGCCCTTATGTCCGGCTTGCCCGCCACTTTTATTTTTACCATTTTCACGTAACGATGTCGTTCGTGGCGGCTTTGATAATCCATCACTGGAAGGTGGTTTAGAGCTATTGCTGCTATTTTTGTTAAGTCGTTGCTCGAGTTCATGTATACGCGCCTCAAGCTGCTTGATCTGTGCCGCCTGTGCCTCAATGACCTCTAATAATGACTCAATTGTTAGATTAGATGTTTTCATGAACCCATTTGATCATAACTGCATATTTTTTTAAGTCTTTTTTTCATTATTTAATTAATTCTTGCAACACCAAGGAGATCCCTCGCTGCGCTCGGGATGACGTACCTGGGGAGTTACGTGTAGACTAGGATTTAGAGTTTATTGGGGATACCTAACGCTGACTGCCATTAGGTTAACGTTATTGCGAGCCGTAAGCGTGGCAATCCAGGTGGTTCAGAGTACGCAAACCCTGGATTGCTTCGCTGTGCTCGCAATGACGAATGGTTGCTTATTTCACTACTTTTTTAGCTTTAGGCTTTTTACTGGCAACAGGCTTTTTAATCGCTGCAGGTTTTTTAATGACAGTCGCTGGTTTTTTAGCAGTAGCAACAACGTGTCGTTTAACAGGCGCAGGCATATGACAATTGTCGTCCATGTCGTTTTTAGATGGACGGCAACAGCATTTGGTTGCAAAGCAATTATAGAGACAAGCAATGATGGCGCCGCCAATTAACCCGTCTAAAAAGCCAAATAAACCACCCAGTAGACTTCCGGTTAAAGAAGGCTCGTAACCAATATACATGGTGCTCATGGCGTCGACGAAGGGTTTGCCATATGAAAAGAATAAGGCAGTGAGCCCGGTGATAAAAACAGAAAGTCCCCAAACAACCCCAAAAGCCAGGCCCAGAGCAAGTGGGCTTATTTTACATTTAATCATGTTTATCCTCCTTGAATGATGACTCTACAGTTTTATCACAAACAGAACGATCTTGGGAAGGGGTTTTGTTAAAATTCACTACGTCATAGGAGATCCCTCGCTACGCTCGGGATGACGTGAGAGGCGTTTTATGTGGATAGAGGCAAAGATCGCGAATGAGACAATCGGTGCAGCGAGGACGTCTTGCCAAACACACATAACGACCATGTAAAATTAACCAATGATGTGCATGTGAGATATCGTCTGGATCAATCAGTTTTAGTAAGTCCTGCTCTACGTCTAGAGGCGTACGGCCTTTGGATAAGCCAATGCGTTGAGCCACTCTAAAAATATGGGTGTCAACGGCGAGGGTTGGTTGATTAAAAATAATATTTAAAATCACATTTGCGGTTTTTCGCCCAACACCAGGGAGAGCTTCGAGTGCGGCCCGTTGTGCGGGGACTTGACTATGATGGTGTTCAATCAGGATTTGGCAAGTTTTTAGAATATGTTTGGTTTTGGTCACATAATAATTCACACTGTTTAGCAGTGACTTGAGGGTGTCTTCACCCAGGGCAAGGATGAGCTCTGGTGTATTTGCTTGTTGATATAAGCGCGCGGTCACTTCATTGACTCTTTTATCAGTCGCTTGGGCTGATAGCATGACGGCAATGAGGAGCTCAAAGGGGGAGTGATAAATCAGCTCTGTCTGTGGCTGTGAATTTTGTGCTTTAAATCGTTGAAAAATCTGTTGGCAGCGCGTTTTTTTATTCATGTTTTTGTTTGACACGGGCAAGGGCCGCTAAAATATAGTGATTTTTGGCTTGTTGCTCTGTTTTATGGATGTCTGTTTCAGCACTCAGTTGGCGTTTTTGCTGGTAGCGCACTTCCTTTTTTTGTTTTTCTTTATGGCTACGTTGTTTTTTTGCTTCAAAACGAGTTTGGGCTAAGACAGGATCAAATAGAGCGACAGGGGTTTCGTGCATTTCAATACAGTCAACAGGGCAAGGCTCAACACATAATCCGCAGCCCGTGCACTCATGGGTGATGATGACATGCATTTGTTTTTCACTCCCAATAATGGCATCAACGGGACAGGCTTGAATGCATTTGGTGCAGCCAATGCAAAGGGGCTCATTAATGCTCGCAAGTTGCGGTGGGCGGGTGTTGTCTTGTTTCTCGTTGACGTAGGGCGCAATGTCGATATTTAAATACTCACCTAAGGCCGTGAGCGTCTTTACGCCACCCGGTGGGCAGTGGTTGATGGTGGCGAGCTTGGCATGAATGGCTTGCGCATAAGGCAAACACCCCTCATAACCACATTCGCCACATTGTGTTTGGGGCAATAATGCATTGATTCCTTTTACAGAAACGGGCTTCATAACGCACAATCGCTCACTAAGGCTTCGAGCTGTTCCGGGGTGACGCGTTGCAACATGGGGACAAAAGGTTGAATAGCTTGACCCAGTTGCGGCTCAAGCATATTGTCAAACGTAAAAGCAGGCGATTGCAGTAGGGTTTCAGTCGCCAAGGCAAGAGACGGTAATACCGGTTTGAGATACGTTAGCAATAAGCGAAACAGATTTAAATTTAAGGTGCAAATCTCCCATACTTCAGGCAAGCGCTCGGGATCTTTACATAAAACCCAAGGTTTATGTTCGTCGATATATTGATTAATCAAGGTGGCGCATTCAATGATTTTACGCATGGCTTTTGCATAATCACGTTTGATATAAGCGTCAATGATGAAGGGCTTCGCTTCTAAAATGGTGGTGTATAGCGCAGGATTGTGAAGGCGATCAGCCAGTTTGCCATCAAAGTATTTGTGAATAAATCCGCAGCTGCGGCTTGCAATGTTGATGACTTTACCGACTAAATCGGCATTTACGCGGTGGAGCAAGTCTTCAAAATTAAGATCAATATCTTCAGTTTTGTCGGTTAATTTTGCTGCAAAATAATAGCGTAAGTAATCAGGGGCTAAGTGCTTGAGATAGGTACGTGCCTCAATATAGGTCCCCCGAGATTTAGACATTTTTTTACCATTCACGGTTAAAAATCCATGGGTAAAAATCTCGGTGGGTAAGCGATAACCCGATGCATGTAAAACGGCAGGCCAAAATAAGGCATGAAAATATAAAATGTCTTTTCCAACGAAGTGATAAAGTTCGGTTGTGGTATCAGGAGACCATTGTGCATTGAAGTCTAGTCCGTTTTTATCGCAGTATGCTTTACTGCTTGCCATGTAACCAATCGGTGCATCAAGCCATACATAAAAATATTTATCAGTGGTCCCTGGGATGAGAAAACCAAAATAGGGCGCATCACGAGAAATATCCCAAGGTCTTAAGCCCTGCAAAAACCACTCGTCTAGTTTATTCGCCATTTCAACTTGTATATGCCCTTTGCGCGTCCAGGCCTTTAAGAACGCTTCATAACGCGGTAGGTCAAAAAAGTAATGTTCGGTCGTTTTTTCAATAGGGGCAGTGCCGGATAACGCAGAAACGGGGTTAATTAAATCGGTGGGGTGATAGGTCGCACCACAGGCTTCACAATTGTCACCGTATTGGTCAGCGGCTCGACAGCGCGGGCAGGTTCCCTTGACATAACGGTCAGGTAAAAACATATTTTTCACTGAATCATAGGCTTGGCGAATTTCTTTTTTGATGAGATCCCCATGCTGTGATAATTTGTCGAAAATAGCATATGTAAGTTGTTTATTTTCTTCTGAATGAGTGGAATGGTATTGATCATAGTGGATGTCAAAGGCAAGAAAATCTTCTTCATGGCTTTGTTTGACTTGCTCGGTGAGTGCCTCAGGGGTAATGCCCAGTTGTTCAGCTTTGAGCATGATGGGTGTACCGTGGGCGTCATCACCACATAGACTGATGCAGGTGTGCCCCAGCATGCGCTGAGCTCGAACCCAAATATCAGTTTGAATGTGTTCAACCAGGTGCCCTAGATGTAAAGGACCATTGGCGTAAGGAAGCGCGCTAGTGACAATAAGTGTGCGTTTTTTAGTCATGCTAATAGAAAACTGCCAGTAAAAAGTCAGAGGATATCGGTTTTTGCCTTGTTTGTCGACTTGCTTTGATGGGTGAGTCCAATGATCGTTCGTAATTGGGTCAATGTTTGCATACCATAGTAAACCGATTGAAATGAACCTTCTGGAGAATAAACAAGCGTTGCCGGAACAACAGTTAACTCTTTCCCATCAAAAGGCGGGGTGTGGCCCTGTAATAAACTCGGAAATTGAAGGTGGTACTGTTCGGAGAGGTGTTGCTGCTCTGATTGAGAGACTTCATCCATGTTGACCGCAAATAACGCCACTTGTTCTTGGTGTTTTTTATAAAAACGATTGAAGGTGTCGATTTCATTGACGCAAATATCACACCAGCTTGCCCAGTAATGAATCATGACCCATTTGCCTTTTAAGCTCTGTAAGGGAATGGTTTGCCCTTGGAGGGTGTGTAAGGATAAGTCGGGTTTAGCTTGGGCTTGGGTGAGGGTGAGTAGCATGAGGCATACAGTGATGATGGTGTGAATTTTTTTCATGGTGCGGTCTCTCTGAAACAACCTTATTCTGATTGATTCAAAATAAAAAATCAAGTATAATATTTGTTCTTTTAAAATTAGCTTTGTAACTCCCCACGTCATCCTGAGCGCCAGCGAAGGATCTCCTGCTAATTAGCACATTGCTAGCTAGGGGGGATCCTTCGCTGGCGCTCAGGATGACGTGTACCTGGGTAGTTACTTAGCTTTAATGTTCGTCGTTGCGAGAAGACTGTAGGGTGGATTAGGGCCGCCAGGCCTGTAATCCGCCTTATGCCTAAGCTCAAAGGTGGATTACAGGCCTGGCGGCCCTAATCCACCCTACTCAAGTCGAATGAGCGTTGAGTATATATTTAGTTTTTGCACATCATCCTGTATGATGGCCGGTTCTTTTTGATTAACTTGATTAATGTGGTTATTTGGAGAAATAAAAGACGATGCTTTTTATGTTACTGGGATTAATGCTGGGGTTAAGTGCGCTGTGTCTTTGTGCGATGGCGTACGTGCTGTTTAAACAACCTGCGTTGCCACTGACGTACTTGGATTATATCAAGTTGACGGTGAGTGGGTTTATTGCCTTTATTGCAGACACGTTTGGTGTGGGTAGCTTTGCAGTGAATGTGGCGTTATCTAAATTTTTAGGGACATTTAAAGACGAGGAGTTACCCGGTGCTGTGAATGGCGCGCAGGTCTTACCTGGGATGATTGAATCCATTTTTTTTATGCAATTGATTGAGGTTGATTTACTCACCTTATTTGTGTTGGTTGCCGGTACGTGCTTAGGCGGGGTCCTGGGCAGTGGGGTAGTGAGTCGTTTAAGTCAACAGGCCATTCGTGCGACCATGGTGGTTTGTTTTAGCGTCTTGATTTGTTTACTGATGGCTTATCAATGGCATTTGATGCCATTGGGTGGTGATGAGGTTGCCTTATACGGCATGAAACTTGGCATTGGTTTTTTTGCCATGATGGTTTGTGGTGGCTTAACATGTGCGGGCGTCGGCTTATTCGTCATGGTACAAAGCGTCTTATTTTTACTTAATATTTCACCCGAAGTGGCGTTTCCCATCATGACTACAGCAGGCGCTATGCAGCAGCCTTTAACGACATTGGCGTTTTTGAAGCAAGGCAGAATCCCTCTTAAAAAAACATGGGTATTGAGTTTAGCCGGATGTCTTGGGGTGTTCGTTTCACTGCCTGTGTTTAATGCGTTATCAACCGATGCATTACGCATGCTGTTGATGGGTGTTTTATTCTATAATGTCTTCGGCATGGGCCGCGCTTTTTTACGCGCGCGGCGTACGTCAGTGTTAATTGGGGTGGCGGCTTAAGTAAATAAAAGCCGGCAAACCACAATGCTTGCAATGATGCCGGTTAAATCGGCGATGAGGCCAGTGGGAATCGCGTGCCGTGTGCGGGTGATTTGCACGGCCCCAAAATAAATGGCGATCACATAAAACGTTGTTTCGGTGCTACCCATCATGGTCGCAGCCATTTTGGAAATAAGCGAATTACCACCTTCATGATGAATCAGTTCTGCCATTAAGCCATTCGAGGCACTTCCTGAAAAAGGGCGAATAAGGGCCAAGGGAAGCAGCTCTGTGGGCATGCCGATTTTCGTCAGAAATGGGCCAAGTAACGTGGTCAGTGCACTAAAAAAACCGGAGGCGCGTAACATGCCAATGGCGACAATCATGGCAACGAGATAGGGTAAAATATTAATCGTGGTTTCAAAGCCCTGTTTTGCACCTTTGATAAACGTATCGAATACATTCAGTTTGCGTTTTGCGGCATACCAGGGAATACCAACAACAAAAGATAAAAATAAGAGGTTTGATACGTTGCTTGGTAAGTTGGTCATGAAGGACTTCCCATTATGCGATAACGTTTCCATTTGGCGAGCTGTTTAACCACGGTAATGGCAACGATGGTAGACATCGATGTTGCGATGAGGGCGCTTGCGATGATTTCAGTAGGGTGAGTGCAGCCACTGGTTGCAAGATAAGCAATGGCGGTTGTGGGAATGAGTTGCACGCTAGAGGTGTTAATCGCCAAAAAAACGCACATGGCATCGGTAGCTTCACCAGGATGAGGGTTAAGTCGTTCTAGCTCTTTCATGGCCTGTAAACCGAAGGGGGTTGCGGCATTTGAAAGACCCAGCATATTCGCTGTGATATTCAAAATCATTGCGCCCATAGCCGGATCATCTTCTGGCACATCAGGGAAAAGGTACTTCATCGGGCGGTGCAGAACGCGTGCCAAGAGCGTCACTAAGCCAGATTCTTTTGCAACCTCCATGATTCCTAACCAGAACGTTAAAATACCTGCCAATCCCAGCGCTAATTCAAATGCCAATTTAGCAGAGTCTGTTACTGCGAGCACAACTTCGTTAAGATGTCCGGTAAACGCGCCAAAGATGACGGACAAAAAAATCATGCCTAACCAAAGTGTATTGAGCATAAAAAGGGGCTCCTTGTTGATGAGAGCATGGTTACAGATTTTTCTTGAAATGACAATATTTTATCATTCTCTACATCATCGCACAGATTCACGTCATCCCGAGCGCAGCGAGGGATCTCCTGCTACCTGCTGGAGATCCCTCGCTGCGCTCGGGATGACGTGGTGCTTTTTGTACGGACTAGCTGATGCATACGCCCCCCCCCCCCCCCCAACCTGCTTCCAACACCTCCAATTTAAAAAAACATTCCCCGCCTTTCTAGCCGCACCCGCTAAGCCCATGACGGCCCGTCTAGACTGGATCAGTAAACAATTCTTAGGCGTGCCTTATCAGTTGTTTGTTTTAGGGGAAGGACAAAGTGGAGAGGTCGATCAGTGCCCCTTGTATCGGTTTGACAGCGTTGACTGTGAAACCTTTGTGACCACCGTACTTGCTCTGGCTTTAAGCCATGATCTCCTTGGTTATCAATCTCAATTAAAACAGCTCCGCTACCAGCAAGGCAAGGTATCGTTTTTAACCAGAAATCATTTTACCTCCATAGACTGGAATCGCGGCGCACATCGCTTGGGGGTATTGCAAGACATCACGATGACCTTCAAAAATAAAGCAGGTAAGCCGGTGTTTAAACTATCAAAAACAATGATCGATAAACCCAGTTGGTATCGTCATCTATCGATTGAACGAGTCCGGTTATTGCACGCAACCCCCGCTGCCAGGATGAAGCATTTGCAAGCGATTAAACAACAAGGACAAACTCAAGTGAGCGTATACTCACAGTTAACCTATATCCCACTGACCGCTCTATTCAACCAGGCAGGGCGCCCTAATGTGTTTTTGTTTAAACAAATTCCAAGTGGTGCAGTGATTGAAATCGTCCGGCCGAATTGGGCGCTTAAAAACAAGATTGGCACTAACTTAGATGTGTCCCACTTAGGGTTTGCTTTTTGGCATGACGGTCAGCTGTGGTTTAGAAACGCATCGTTAGAGAAAAAGCAGGTGGTGGATCAACCCTTGATTGAGTATTTGGCAGCAGCTAGAGAGGTACCGAGTATTGGCGGGATTCATGTGGAGAGGCTGGCGCTGTAGGGTGGACAAAGGAGCCTAGCAATGATGTTGTCGATTAGCAGAACCTAAAAGGCGACGTGTCCACCGGTCACTCGGACCGCCCGAAGTGCTAGAACGGCCCCGAGCGGCGTTGGGCACGTTGCCCTGAGGAGTCCTCTCATTATATTCTATTTGATATTCTATTTGCCATTCTGGTAGATGGGTTGGCTTGACTCGTGGAAGGAAGGTGCCAACAAAAAAACGTGTCGTCCCGGAACTGAGTACGATTTAGCGCGCTCACTTAACATACTCATTGACAATTTTTTTTAATAACTCAACCTCCATTGGCTTTTGATAGACCTGATTCATACCGGCTTTTAAACACAGTTGAACAATCGCTTCATCAGCATGACCGGTTAATCCGATAATGGGAATGGGTTCTTTTTGATGTTCTTTTTCCCACTGCCGAATAGATGCAGTTAATTCATCACCAGATTGCCCTGGTAAGCCTATATCAGAAATAATTAAATCAAAGGGTTGGCTTGTCGCTAGGGGGAAAGCAATCTCTGCATCAGCGGCTTGGTATACTTTTGCGGGAAGATGTTCAACCATGGTTTTTAAAACTCTGAGTGCCAAAAAATTATCTTCCACCAAGAGAATTTGCATTAATTCAGGGTGATCTATTTGGGTGTTTTTATCTAGAGCCTGCGGTGTTTGGGGTGAAATAGGCGTGGGCGTGTTTTCTACAATGGGCGGATAGATACTCATTTCCGCAGGTATGCAGTCAGATTGCTGGCCGATTTTCATAGGTAAAACAAATGAAAAGGTCGTGCCTACATTGAGTTGGCTAGTCACTTGTATATGTCCATCCAGTAATTCGATTAATTTTTTTGTCAGGTGCAAACCAATACCACTGCCTTTGTATATGCCTTTATAAGATGGGCTTACTTTAAAAAATTGGTCAAAGATTTTATCGTGCAATTCAGTAGGAATTCCAATGCCGGTATCTAGAATTGAATACTTAATGTGCGCTAAGTTTTTATGCATAGATACCAGTTTTACTTCAATCCCGATATGCCCAGCCCTCGTAAACTTAATTGCGTTTCCAAGTAAATTTAAGATAATACGGTGCAATTTCATTTTATCGCTAATGACATAATGGGGGACTTGACCATCGATATGTGTTTTGATGTCTAATTGACGAACTTTAACAGCGGCACGCTCCAGTTCTAATATATCTTGTATGACTTGATGTAAATCGAACGTCTCTTGTTTGACATCATGTTCATTAGCAGAATCAGTTGAGACAACCTCTAATACCCCATTCAATAGGTTTAATAATTGCTCACCACTTTCATTCACCCATTTTGCGTGTTGTTTTTCGTCTGAAGTCGTAACCTCTTCTTCTAAGATGTGTGACATGCCAATAATGCCTGTTAGAGGCGTTCGTATATCGTGGCTCATATTTGCTATAAACTCGGATTTTGCGTGTGAGGCTGCCTCGGACTTTTCTTTAGCGTCTTTGAGTTCTGTTTCAATTTTTTTGAGGTATGAAATATTGATGGTATTGCCTACAATACCTGCAACGTTTCCGTCTTTATCTAAGAGGGGTTTTTTGGTGGAAAGGAGAATGACCTTTTCGCCAGACGGTAGCTGGGTGACCTCCTCCCGCGTCAATTCAGTTTGTTGCGCCATGACTTCCATGTCATTTTTCCTGTAACTATCGGCGGTTCTTTGGTCAAATAATTGATAATCCGTTTTCCCAACAACCTCTACTTCTAGGCCTTTCTTAATAAACCCCATGCTTTGTAAGCTTTTAGCACATCTTTTGTTCATGCCAGCCCAAACGCCATTTTTGTCTTTCCAGTAAATATCCCCGGGAAGATTATCGATGAGATTTTTAAGTTGGAAGTATTGCTGATCAAGTTGATTTATTTTTTTGTTCAAAGTTTCTATTGTTTTTTCGAGCGCAAGGATCGCATTGGTTTTAAGTAAAGGGTTTCCTGTATTTGACTTCGCCATGATTTCGTTTGGAATAGGGACCTAACTTATCACAAGTATAGTAAAAACGTTTCAACCTCGAGTTTAGCCATTTTTCCCTAATCCGTTCGCCCTGAGGAGTGTGCGTAGCACACGTCTCGAAGGGTTGGATCTTGAACAGAAAACAAAAGACTATTTTTTATTTCGCCGAGCCAAATAAGATAGTTTTTCCCAGTCA
>JAPLRL010000045.1 GCA_026399205.1 Gammaproteobacteria bacterium | reverse complement strand
GCGGGGGAGGGTTGGGGAGGGGGTAAAACCTTGTAACCCCCCCCTCCCTAACCCTCCCCCGCGCTCACCATATGGGTCTTAAAAAGGTTTCTCCCGCGGGAGAGGGGATTGATCGGAGTGAAACTAAAGATGTGTTGAGGAAGGGCTATTCGAGTGTAAAAACGTTTAAAGCCCGTTTTCTACCATCCATTCATCAGAAGCGAACTTCATTAAATAATTACGAATAGAATCAGGTAGAATCACCAGGCAGCGTTGTTGGGCGGTTAGGGTTTTTGCGGCTTGTAAGGCGGCCCAGACCGCAGCACCTGACGAGCCGCCTACTAAGAGGCCCTCTTCGCGAATGAGGCGTCTTGCCATTTGAAATGAGTCTGCGTCTTGGGTTTTAATGTAGGTATTGACTAACGCGTTGTCTAACACATCGGGGAAAAAATCATAGCCAATGCCTTCAACCAGGTAAGGTTTGATGTCACTGCCGCCCCCTAAAATCGAGCCCTCAGGATCAACCCCGATGACTTGGATATTGGGATAAACTTCTTTTAATCGCCTAGCAACGCCCGTGATAGTGCCGCCTGTGCCTACGCTTATCACCACCATATCTAACGATTGCCCCATATCGGCGATGATTTCTTCTGCGGTTTCGCGATAATGCACATTGGGATTTTCTGGGTTTGCGTATTGATCTAAAATATGGGCATTGGGGATTGTTTTTTGTAGACGTTTTGCCAGAGAAATATGGCTTTCTGGGTCGTGCGACCCAACCTCTGAGGGAGTGCGATAAATGGTCGCGCCCAAACGCTCTAACACCACTTGTTTTTCATGGCTCATTTTATTGGGCATGGTAATCACGACGTGATACCCTAAAACGGCACCCGCCAACGCAATGCCAATCCCCGTGTTACCGGACGTCGGCTCAATGAGGGTATCGCCTGGCTTAATCGTACCGGCCTCTTGCGCTGCTTTCACCATCGCATACCCAATGCGGTCTTTACTAGAGCCGCCTGGGTTTAAAAACTCACACTTAGCAAACAATTGGCAAGACAGCTGAGCTGCCACTCGATTTAAACGTACAATCGGCGTGCCCCCAATTGCGCCAAGTATGGTTTCATATATCATGCCTTATTCCCCTAAAGCGGGCGCCACATTAGGAACAACAGTGGTTTGTTTATTATCGACCGAAGTCGCCATAGCAGGATTTCGAGTGCCCTGCACCGCAGTAGGAACCGACACAATCCTCGAAGCAGTTTGTGGATGCGCGACTGCATGCGTAGACGAAATTGTTGTACGTGGAGCCGGCTGCGTGACCACCTCACTACGAGAATAGGGCTCTCGATCATCCATCATAAATCCATTCATACTTTCACACGCGGTCAGAAACAAGGGTGCTGCAATAACCAGAAGACTTAAACGAGATGCTTTCATGACATGATCCTTATTATTTTTATGGTGAGGGTTTATGTTAGCTTAGCATATCAAAAAAGGATGTCTATGTTGAACTCCGATCAGTCCCCTCTCCCGCGCAAGAAACGCGTATAAAACTCCCCCGCGAAGAACATCGTAACTACCCAGGTACACGTCATCCTGAGCGCCAGCGAAGGATCCCCCCTAGCTAGCAATGTGCTAATTAGCAGGAGATCCTTCGCTGGCGCTCAGGATGACGTGGGGAGTTACGAACATCGTAACTCCTCAGGTTGTGAAAAAGTTTGTTTTATTAGCACTCATTGTGAAAAAGTTTGTTTTATTAGCACTCACAACGAACAAACGTCATCCTGAACGCAGTGAAGGACCTCCTGAATTTGGCTAGATCTTTGTCAAATTGAGATCCTTCGCTACGCTCAGGATGACGTACCTGGGTAGTTACCGAACATCAATATATTGTTCAAACTTCTAGCGCGGGAGAGGGGGTATTCGAGTGGAAACAACTTTGTCAAACACTGACGCCTCTGTCGCCAACACATGCAGCCCCGCCGCATGCATGCGCGTCAAACAATCAGCCAACGCCCCCCTATCGACCACCACAAAAACCACATCAGCCCCCAAGGCGCCACAGCCTTTTACCGCACGTACCCCGGGGTACGTATAAAGCTCCCCCTGCAACTCACGCGTTGCATCCAAAACCCAACCGTAAGCCTGAAGGGCTGCTGCATACCCTTTGATGGCGTCAATCCACATCGCTTCATCCTGCGTTAAACATGCCTGCCAAGCTTGTTGCACACCTTGTTGCAAATCAGTTAAATCTTCAGGAAATTGAGTTAAAGCCTGTAAATGTTCGTGGGTTTTACATTTAAATTGGGTGTGAACTAAAATAAACGTCAATGCGGCAAAGGGCCACTTAAAAGAGACCGGCGTTGTTGATGTGTCCTTCACATATACGCACTGTGAGGCGGTTTGTGCCAAAATATCATAGCCACTGGGCTTAACACCTACCCCATCCCAGGCAACGGCTTGATAGGCTGCTAATAAACCTTCTAAAGAAAAGGGGGTTGCGTTTAACTCACATGCGTAGCGATAGGCGCCTATAAATTGGGCGCTGGAAGCGCCTAATCCACCTAGGCCTTGGTAGGGATCTTGAAAAGTTAGCTCGTTTAAAAACCCATGAGATCGCCAGAATCGTCCAGCGGGTGAGGCTTCGTGGATGCCGTGTAGGGTGGGGTGATCACTGAGACTCGCAGACATCTCCATCGAAAAACACGGCGAAGTCGTCAGTAGAATCGCAGGAGACGATCGTAACACCGCGTATTCACCGATGATAAATGTTTTACCTGGAATCACCATGAGTCACTCCAAACGTCATCCTGAGCGCCAGCGAAGGATCTCCTATCCATTGGCACCTTGCTGGCTGAAGGAGATCCTTCGCTAGCGCTCAGGATGACGTGTGGCTGGGCAGTTACCACCATTAAACCGATTCAACCTGACGTAGCTTTGTTAAAAACTGATGCGCATGACTCAAACTCACGCGTTTGGTGTGCTGTAAATAGTCGGTTAAATGTGCTTTAAGTAAGGGGCGCTCGCGCTCTGTTGCACCAGATACTAAAATAATATTATCAATATGAAGCTTCATGTGCCCTTTGATGATGCCCTCGGTACACAAGGCGCGTAGGGCACCTAAGTTTTGCACCAAGCCAACCGCTGCCATCACGCGTGATAACTCATTTGCCGAAGATACATTCAGCATCGATAGACATAACCGAGCGGTCGGATGCAATGAGGTCACCCCCCCGACAGTGCCGACAATTATCGGCGCAGTTAGGGTGCCCACAAGCGTGCCATCTTGGTAACGCCACTGACTTAAAGGTCGGTAACAGCCAGATCTTGCCGCATAGGCATGCATCCCCGCCTCAATGGCACGCCAATCATTGCCGGTTGCAATCGCGACCGCATCAATACCATTCAGAATACCTTTATTATGCGTTGCCGCGCGGTATGGATCAGTTTCTGCAAACAAAGACGCCTCTTGTAAACGCTCAGCTAAAGACGGATCAATGCCAGAAAGTCGCACGACCGCCGTTGTCAGCTTTTGATCGTTTAAGTTTGACAAAATACACATTGTGACTTTTTCGCCAGTGCTGGCTTCAATGGGCTCTTTCAAATATTCAAGCACTTGATTAATGGCATTTGCTCCCATGGCATCACAGCTGTCCATGGTCAAATGAATCACCCCCATGGTTTGCCCGTCTGCTCGTGGCAAACAGCGAAAAATCATGTCTAAGACCCCGCCACCACGTTTAACCATGCCACTTAAAACATCTTGATTGACCTGTTGAATCCACGCCTCGCGCTGGCTTGCAAAGATCTGTTGAAAGTGAGGCACGTTGTTTAAGGTTGCGAATTGAATTTGCCCAATAATGCCATTCCCTGCAACAGACGTGGTGATGTCGCCTTGCTCTCTCACCCATTTTGCTGTTTTAGATAAAGCGGCAATAATTGAGGTTTCTTCCACAGCCAATGGGATCACATAGTCGCGGCCATCGACACGAAAATAAGACGCAACCCCCAAGGGCAATTGAAAATACCCAATGCTATTTTCAATAAATTTATCTGCAAGGTGCACATCTTGAACCGCGCCTGATTCTAAAAAATCGACATCCACTTGGCTCAAAGCCCCCATCATCATCAAGCGCTGAAAGCGCTCTTCTCGTGATAACTTGGAAAACCCTTGAAATAAAGCGCTTAAATCGGTTTGATCAAACATACATGATCCTTTAGTGATTCTAATTTAAAACTGCCCGTACAAAACATGGCAACACGCAGGGCATGCTCAATGGCCTGCATCTGCAAACAAACCGCCTGCTCGCCTTTATATGCCGCTTCTAACATGCGCTTTGCAAACCCAACCGAGGTCGCACCCAGTGCAATCGCTTTTGCCGCATCCAAACCATGACGAATACCCCCTGATGCCCATATTTCACAAGGTAAATTCAATTGAGAGGCCTCAATTAAGCTCTCAACGGTGGTGATTCCCCAATTTTTAAATAACTCTGCCGTTTTAAACGCCAGGCTGTTTTTATCCGATCGCGCGCCCTCAATCCGCCCCCAGTGCGTTCCGCCTAAGCCACTCACATCAATGGCGGCAACTCCTGCTTCGCCCAAGCGACGTAACGTTGCCACAGAAAAGCCACAACCGGTTTCTTTGACGACCACGGGTCGATCGAGCTGTTTAACAATGTGCTCTAAGGCTGTCCAGGCGCCTTTAAACTGCGGGGTTCCCTCAGGCTGAATACATTCTTGTAAAGGATTGCAATGCACAATCAGCGCTTGAGCTTGAATCGCATCAAGCAAACGCAAAATCTGCGACACCGGAGCATCAATGAGCTGCGCAAGGCCAATATTGCTCATGAGTTGAATATCAGGATAAGCCGCGCGCAAGGGTTTCCATTTATCAACGCAGGTGGGGTCATCCAACTCTCGCCGTTGCGACCCCACCCCCATCGCCCAACCCGTTTGTTGACACGCCGCCATTAAAATTTGATTGATTTTAGGCGCATCCACATGCCCTGCGGTCATCGAGCTCACTAAAAAAGGGGTAGAACAGGGCAATCCGAAACGCGAGGTTGAGAGATTGATCTCATCAAATTGACCATCTGGAATGGCTTCATGATTTAAGCGAACTGCATCAAATGCATTCATCTCGCTGGCTTCATGATCCGGATGCAATGCAAGCCGCAAATGGTCTTGTTTTCGTTTTTCAAACGCTTGAAAGGCCTGGGACATGGGCGGGACTCTGTTTTGTTAAGGACCGGATTCCGTGTAGAATTCTACCACAATCGTCGTTGTGAGCGCTAGCCGGGCGAGCCTCAGTGCTCACCTTAACAATAACTACAAAAACTGTAGGGTGGACAAAGGAGCCTAGCTCTAAGTGACCAGGTTAGCAGAAACCTTTTAGGCGACGTGTCCACCGGTGGCTAGGGGCGTTCCAAGTGCTAGTGTCGGAGCAAAGTGTCTTGTCCTTCACTTTACAACGCCCCCATAATCTTTTCCAACCCCGCTTTCCCCATCGGCTTAACTTCCACCTGATTCATCCCAGCATCCAAACACCGTTGAGCAACCTCAGCCTCCGCATGTCCCGTTAATCCAATAATACGCATGGGCCGTTTATGGTTTTCTTTTTCCCATGTTCGAATCGATTTCGCCAGCTCATCCCCAGACAGTCCTGGTAATCCCACATCCGTCAACACTAAATCAAACGGCTGGGCTTTCACCAGTTCTAAAGCGCTTTCTGCGTCCATGGCATCAATCACATCCACAGAAAACCCTTCAACCATCTTTTTTAAAACCTGCAGGGCAATAAAATTATCTTCAACCAATAGAACGCGCCGCTTCGGTAAATGACCATCGACAACCGCACTCGCACCAACTGGCGGCTCAACAACCACATCAGGCGCTTGCCCCACTTTCAAAGACAGCACAAACAAAAACGTTGTCCCGACATCAACTTGGCTCGTTAGACTAATCTTCCCCCCCAATAATTCCACAAAATTCTGTGCAATATGCAATCCAATGCCATTTCCTTTATAGAGCCCGGTATTCGACGGATTGATTTTAAAAAAGCGATCAAACACTTTATCTTGTAGATGGTCTGGAATCCCTATCCCACTATCCACCACCCGAAACTCAATCTGCGCCATATCTCCTTGGCAAGAAAGCAATCTAACCTCAATCCCAACATGGCCTTGATGCGTAAATTTGATGGAGTTGCCCAAGAGATTTAATAAAATACGATGCAGTTTCATGCGATCACTCACCACATAATGCGGCACCGCCCCATCCATATGCAATTTAATATCCAACTGCCGCACCTTAACCGCAGAGCGCTCCAGTGATAACACATCTTGGACCAATTGATACAAATCAAAGGGCTCATGTTTGACCTCATTTTCATTCGCAGCGCCCGTAGACACCATATCCAACACACCATTTAATAAATCCAACAACTGCTCGCCACTTTCATGCACCCATTTAGCATGCTGCCGCTCATCGGGCTTTGTGACTTCTTCTTCTAATTGATGCGACATCCCGATAATGCCGGTTAATGGGGTACGAATATCGTGACTCATGTTGGCGATGAATTCGGTTTTAGCACGGCTCGCAACTTCGGCTTTGGTTTTTGAAATCTGTAACTCTTCTTCCATTTTTTTTCGATCAGAAATATCAAGAGAAATGCCCAGAACCCCAATAATGTCACCATTTGTATCTTTAATTGGGGTTTTTTGACTCAAAACAACAACATCGCGTCCCTCCATTTGGGAAGGTTCTTCAACCAGCTGCATGATCCCAGTCTCCATGACCAACTGATCATTTTTTCTAAATTTTTCGGCAACCCCGTCGCCCCAAGGCAACTCAAAATCTGTTTTACCGATCAGCATTGAGGCATCACTAAATCCCAAACTCCGCGCTTGCCGATCATTGCAACCCAAATAAACACCCTCTTTATTTTTCCAGTAAACATGCCCCGGCATATTTGCCACAATATTCGAAAGCACGATCTCTACGGTTTCTTTTGTCTTTGAGTTTAGTGTCTTCATCTTATCGCACATTAGCCAGCCCCATACTAATACTGTAGGTCTCTAAAGAAGAAAAATCCACTAGAAAGTACAATTATAAAACTGCGGTACTAGACTCTAAGGAGGGAATGGGATATTTTTTAAATCGAATGCCAACCGATCGCAGATAATCTGAATACTGCGGTTTAATAAGCATTTCATAGGTTGCCGTCATGGCTTGATTTCGCCCCGTGGGATAGAGCTCAAAATGATATTTTCCGTATGTCCATAAACACATGACCGCGCATTCTTCTAACAAATAATCTACACATAACTGCTCTATTCGCGCCCGCTTTGAGTCGCACATCGGATTTCGCCCTACATCTCTTGCCAAAAATGCATCTACATTTTGATGAATAGCCGCCTTATACATCGAATTATGATGATACAGCTGACTCACTCGTTCGTGTTGCGCCTGAAACGCCGCATGCTTTAACCAATCATCCCATCGTAACACTTGGTAAGGGATGCTTAACTGGGAAATGATGTCTTGGTTTCTCATTAACCACGCCCGCCCTAACATCAATGCTTCATCATAAAGTAAGTCTGGCTCACTTAAACGCTCTATCGCCAAGGTATAACGCTGTATACTGTCATCAACCAAAATGGTACAGGTTTGAAACGCAGTACTCACCAGCTTAATCACCGAGGCAAGTTTCTCGCCTTCATGAACACGCTGCCCAACACTGATCGGCATAAGACAGCTTGAGTTCGCAAACTGTTTACGCTCTTCTGGCGGATTGCCCTTGAATGAAGCTTTAATGAGGGTCATATGATATGTTCAATCCATTCTGGTGTGTTGATGAATAGGGAAGGAAAAAGCGATCGCGCTCATTTACTACGAGGTCGGGTTCAGCAACTTCCGTGGTTATTTGCTCAACAGCTACCTGATTAATCTCAATAAGATCGGGCTTCAAGCGCGCATTCCATCGAACAAATAAACCTAAGGTAGCACCCATTAGTCCTATCAAGTACCCTAGCGCTACACCATAAATACCTAGACGAGTCTGTGTCCCCAGCGCCCATGATAAAAGCACACCAGATAATAACCCAACGGATGAAACCAGTGTCGCACGTTGACCATCACCTAAATTATTTCTAAGGGTTTGCAAAAAATCATAGCGTGGTGCATCCCATAAGACACTGAATGCCATCATTGGAACAAGGTAGGTTAAAATTGCCTGCATTTCCGGTGTATTTTGACCTAATAGTCGCCCTAAATATGCAGGCTTTACCGAAAATAACAAGGGTAGTCCAATGACAGACCCAAGCGTTGCCACAACACCATAGCGTCCAATTCTCACCGCATTTTGATAATCTTGTTCGCCAATCCGCCGACTCACCTCCTGGCTAATACTTTGTCCACAGGCTGACTGCAATAAAAGGGTGAATAATATAAATTGCATCGTGGTTGAGTATGCGGCTTGATCCATTACCCCGACTCGCCCGGCGACTGCGCCAGTCCCCAAAATGGCGCCCATTTCTATTGCATTACCGATACAAATAGAACGCCCAATATTCAACAGCTCACGAATATCTTTTAAGTGCGTTTTTAATGCCTGCGGACGAAAAAAAGCATAGTCCTTAAAATCAGGATGACATGCGATATATAGTGAGAATGCGGCCGCCGTCAGATAGGCCTCCGTAATGTACCCAATTAATATACCCTCTTCACCAAGTTGGGGTTTGCCAAACGCAAGAAAATAGGTTAATCCCATGCCAATGGATGCATTCACTAACCCCATAACCATGGCAGGTTTTGTTTTTCCAAAACTAAACATCATTTGTTCTGAGCAAAGCCTTAGCATCACGCCTGGAATGGCGATGGCATAAGGCCGCGTCATGCGCTGTGCAAGTTTAGCCACTTCAGCATTTTGTCTAAATACATCCCTAAAAATAGCTTCAGAAAAAATAAGAGGTACAGCAGCAAAAGGAATCATGGTCGTTGCAATCATTAAGCCATGATGATTCACTCGAGCAATTTTATCTTTGCGACGCTGTAGGTCGAGCTCTGGTTCATTACGCTCCTGTGCCTTTTTAAGTGCTCCAATTTCTCTTCCGGCAATAGCGCTCATTGCAAATAACGGAGATATGCCAATAATCACCAGCGCATTTATCATGGTGGTAATCAGCGTAATCGCTGCACTATGCTCTTTATCTGAATTTAATCGACTTAAAAACAAAACCAGCAGCCACATCTCCAAACTAAAGGTATAAGAAAGCGCCATTGGAATCGCTAAACAGAGTACGCGCCACATAGCAGCCTTTCTAGACAACACTACTGCCGACAAGGGCATCGGGATTAAAACAGTCTCTTCATTCGACATATCATTGCAAAAAAAATAATTTAATGCGTTATGCTAACATAATTAGGGTTTAATTTAAACAGATTGGACTTTATCTTAAGCTGCAGGAATTCATCCAATTTAACTACACTTCAAAATATTGCGTTTATTTTTAAAGTATACTTAAATTATTGAAAAAAGCCGATTCTCAACAAGTCTTCAGGCGCAGTCCCTAAATTAATTTGCAATAAACTACAATCCATCCTAAAATAAAGGATGGATTTATAATAAAGTATCCCTTATGAACGAACACAATATATTGGAACAGTTAATAGAAGAGTTTTACGACAAACTGAAGTCGCTGCACAACCTTGTGCCAAGAACCGCCGCTTTTCCAAACATCAAAGATAAGATCAATGTTGCAATCGGCATGCGTCGCTCAGGGAAAACCTATTTTGTTTTTCAAAAAATAAAGCAACTTCTTGAGTCTGGCGTTAAGCTCACTGAAATTTTATACATCAACTTTGAAGACGATCGTCTGTTACCACTAGATGCCAGCGGATTAGCGGGTTTGTTAGATGGATTTTATTCAATGTATCCTGAAAACCATGAAAAACCATGTTACTTTTTTTTAGATGAAATTCAAAATGTCGAAAACTGGCCCACGGTGATCCGACGATTTTTTGATAGTAAAAACATCAGCCTATTTTTAACTGGATCGTCTGCAAAGTTACTCAGTAAGGAAATTGCAACCTCTCTGCGTGGCCGATCACTAGCAACTGAAGTTTGGCCCTATGATTTTAATGAATATCAGGTCGCAACGCATCGAGTGATTGACACTACCTTGTTTGGTGCAAAAGTGCGAGACACCTTAATGCAGGTTTTTTGTCAGTATATTGATACTGGTGGCTTCCCCGAAGTTATTCATTATGAGCCTAACATTCGTGACCAAGTGCTTCAAGATTATGTCACGATTGTGACCTTCCGCGATATTATCGAACGTCATAACATCTCCAATACAGCTGTGATCAAATATATGATTTCCACGATGCTAGCAAATGTTGCCACCCTATTCTCCATCAATAAATTTTATAATGACTTGAAAAGCCAAGGCTATAAAGTGAGTAAAGATAGTTTATATGACTATGCAGATTACATCGAAGACGCCTATCTGCTTTTTTCTGTCCCCTTGTATGCGGCGTCTATTCGCAAAGTGCAAGCCAACCCTAAAAAAATATATGCGATTGACACAGGCCTGGTCCGCGCAATGGTTTTTGATATGAGTAAAGATAAGGGGCATTTGTTTGAAAATTTAATTTATCTTGATTTGCGTCGGCGAGGATTAGATATTTATTACTATTTAACGTCCGATCGTTATGAAGTTGATTTTTTAGTACAAACTAGAAAAGGTGAAAAAGAGTTGATTCAAGTCACGTGGGATATGTCAAACGACACAACAAAGCAGCGCGAAGAAAGGGCATTGAAAGCGGCGATGCTTGAGTTAGGAATTCCTGGGCAAATTATTACGGTTGAGT
Source organism: Gammaproteobacteria bacterium (assembly GCA_026399205.1). GTDB lineage: Bacteria > Pseudomonadota > Gammaproteobacteria > Legionellales > Legionellaceae > 2-12-FULL-37-14. The sequence goes on along the minus strand of JAPLRL010000045.1, from coordinate 137,852 downwards.
CTTATTTGCGTCATGGGATAACGTTATCGATGACTTGAACTCCCCCATGAGATAACCTATGCTCGACACACTTGGGACAATAGGAGTTTTACCCATGCTGTATGACGCTCACGAACTATACAATCATTTCACTCACCCTGATAAACTCTTAAACGGCATTTATGCGATAAGTCTCATCGTGATGGGTTTTTTTATTGCTAAGCGCATCAGTTACTTTGTCGAGATAGCACTGACAAACCACGTTTCACGCCATCATATTTTGGTGATTAAGCGACTGTTTTTCTATCTGATTTTCACCATTTTTTCAGTCTCAGGATTACAACACTTAGGATTCAAGTTGAATTTTTTGTTGGGTGCTGCAGGTATTTTTACCGTCGCTATCGGCTTTGCTTCACAAACGGCCATATCCAACCTCATTAGCGGGATTTTTTTATTGTTTGAGCGTCCCTGTAAAGTGGGTGATACCATTGAGATCAAGAAAGTCACTGGGGTGGTTGAGTCTATTGATATGCTATCCACCAAGCTGAAAACCGCTGATAATAAATTAGTGCGCATTCCCAACGAAGTCATGATTAAATCACAAATGACCAATTTAAGTTATTTTGCAACGCGGCGTATTGATATTCATATCGCCGTTCCCTATGACTGTGATATTGCTAAAGTAAAGGCAATATTTTTAACCATTGCGGAAAATTGCGATCAAGTTTTAGATGATCCCGCACCCAATGTGGTCGTGAACGGGTTTGTGGGTGGTGCGATTGATCTGAAATTCATGGCCTGGGTCAATGCAACTGATCTACCCACCACCCATCATTATTTACAAGAAAAAATGAATCAGCAATTTGATCGAGAGAAGATTACTCATGTGTAGTGGCACACACGAGAAATCGTAGGGTGGACAAAGGAGCCTAGCACTGAGCGGCCAGGTTAGCAGAAACCCTTAAGGCGACGTGTCCACCGGTCACTCGGACCGCCTGAATTGCTCGAAAAGTCCCGAGAAGCGGTGGACACGTCGCCCGAAAGTGTGCAGCAACCTGCAAATTCATCGCGGGCTCCTTTGTCCACCCTACGTTTTATCGCATGACGTCATTGCCGCAAATTTAACCTACTTTCCTATACAAAACGTAGAGAAAATTTCTCCGAGCAAATCATCTGAGGTAAATTGACCGGTTATGGCTGATAAAGCCATATGCGAGGCGCGGAGATCTTCTGCGACCAGCTCCACCGAAGGCGTTATGTTTAATTGAAATATTGCTGTTTCCAGAGCGGTTTTAGCACGCGCCAACGCCTCTAGATGTCGTCGCCTGGCAATGAAAACGCCTTCTTGGGGTCGATATCCGACAGCTTTTAATAAAGCTTGTTTAAGCTCGGATATCCCTTTCCCAAGTTGCGCTGAAATATAAATAGCCGACTTATCTTCACTGAAGCAATTTTCTTGAGTATCCATTTTATTATAAATGGTTAATACCGGTGGCAGCGGAGAAATAGCGCTTAATAAAGGATTTTCCGGTGTGGGACTTTCTTTGATTTGATTCACATCTTGGACAAAAAGAACCAGTGCGGCTTGTTTCAACATCTCATAGGCGCGTTTAATGCCCTCTTGTTCAATCACACATTCGGTTTCTCTTAACCCTGCGGTATCCACCAAGGTCAAAGGCACCCCTTCAAGCAAAATACACTCGCGCATCACATCTCGTGTGGTACCGGCTAGTTCGGTCACGATCGCAACGTCACGCCCCGCTAAAGCGTTCATGAGCGTCGATTTACCCGCATTCGGAGGACCTGCAATCACGACAACCACCCCTTCGCGGATCATTGAACCCTGCTTTGCTGTGGATTGCAGCTGGTCCATGTGTGCCAATATCCCCGCCAGTTTTTCTTTGACTTGACCCTTTGATAAAAAATCAACTTCTTCATCAGGAAAATCAATCATGGCTTCTAAATAAACGCGCAGCCTGACCAATTCATCATGCAGCGTATGAATCTGTTGTGAAAAGACACCTTGTAGTGATTGCATCGCCATTTTGGCCGCGGTTTCTGAGCTTGCATGAATCAAATCAGCAATCGCCTCAGCTTGAAGTAAATCGATTTTTCCATTCAAAAACGCGCGCAAGGAAAATTCACCAGGTTCTGCAAGCCTTGCGCCAAGTTCAACGCAGCGTGTCACTAATTGATCAAGAACCACCGGTGAACCATGTCCGTGTAACTCAATGATGTCTTCGCCTGTAAACGAATGCGGGGCTTTAAAATACAAGACGATCCCTTTATCCATCACCTCGCTTTCTTGAGATAAAAACTGACAAACCTTGATGTGTTGCGGCTGAAAAGAACAGCTAGTGAGATGTGTGGCGATGTCGTAACTTAAGGGACCAGAGAGACGGACCATGCCGACCCCCCCATATCCTGGAGGCGTCGCAATGGCCACAATTGTCTCTACTGACGAACTCATTTTTTAAGCTTTTTTAGCTTAGGTTGCGTTTTTGATGGCGCGGTGATTTTGCGTGTGATCCACCATTGTTGTAAAATCGATAAGATATTGTTCACAATCCAATATAACACCAGACCCGAAGGAAAATTCCAAAATAGCCCTGTGAACAAAATCGGTAAAAACATCATCATTTTTGCTTGCATGGGATCAGGTGGTGCTGGGTTCAAGCGCTGTTGAATCAACATGGTGAACCCCATGATAATCGGCAACACATGAAACGCATCGGGCGCTGCTAAATCGTTGATCCACCAAATAAACGGCGTTTGTCTTAACTCTACACTCTCAACCAACACCCAATATAGCGCGATAAACACCGGAATCTGCACAATAATCGGTAAACAGCCACCCAATGGGTTAATTTTTTCTTGTTTATACAGCTCCATGGTCGCTTGACTTAATTTGGCCTTATCGTCGCCATGCCGCGCTTTGAGCGCTTCAAGCTTAGGTTGTAAGTTTCTCATGTTTGCCATGGAGTGATAGCTCTTTGCGGACAAACGATAGAACACCAATTTAATTAAAATGGTGATGATAATAATTGACCATCCCCAATTACCCACCACGCCTTCAATCAATTTCATCACTGAAAACAAGGCCGAAGAAATAAACCAAAACCAACCATAATCAACGGTTAAATCAAGGCCTGGTGAAATGTCTTTCAGTAAAGTGGTGGCTTCAGGACCCAAAAATAATTTCACACTGGTTTGGGCTTGTTGGCCTGGTTTGACCTGAATTAAATCATTCATGGCTCCAATGGTGTATTGATCTTTCGCTGCTTGGGTATAAAACGACGTGGCCTGATGTTCGCTAGGAATCCATGCGGTTAAAAAATAATGCTGCTGCATGGCTATCCAGCCACCGGTTGTTTTCACGTTCACATTTTTTTTGACCATATCACTAAACGACACTTTTTCATACCGATGAACCCCGGGTTGCGAATAAGACGCACCGGTGTAGGTCCCGATTTGAAATAGACCAGAGCCCGATGATGTTGGTTCATTTCGAGCTAATTGCATATCAACAAGCCCACTCCATGGCTCGCTGCCCTCATTTTTTATGAGGTAAGCAATATCAACTAAATAGCTCCCTTTCGTAAAAGAAAAGGTTTTAACGACGCTTAATCCTTGTTGATTTTTACCTGCTAATTTAACAACAAGGGTGTTTTGGTCTTTTGCTAACTGATAGCGTGCTTGATCTGCTTTAAAATGAAATTGATTTTTAATATAGCGATTAAGATTTGGTGAAATCAGCATGCTATTGGCAACATAATGTTGCTCAGGTGTCTCGCTTAACAGCTGAAACGGGGTGTTTTGATTCAAACTTTCAGGGTATTGCAGTAGATTTGCTGAAACAATATCGCCTTGTTTTAAATCAATTTTTAATTTAAGCACATCGGTTTCAACTTCAATGGGGGGGGCAACAGCAACGGTGTTATCTGACTTATTGGCGTCAATGGTGTCTTCAACAGACGGTGTCACCGATGCGACTTGATGCAACTCAGGAGAAGACGCGGTATGCGATATCACTTGGATGGGTGCTGGATAATCGTGATTCCAGGCATTCCATAGTGAAAACATCACAAAAGCAATCAGTGAATATAATATAACACGACGGATATCCATGTATTTTTCTCTCTACAGGTCAATAAGTAAACATACGTTATTCAGGAACAGGATCGTGTCCCCCCAAGTGCCAAGGATGGCAACGTAACAATCGGCAAACCAACAGCCACCCCCCTTTTGCCAAACCGTGCTTAGACAAACTTTGAATAGCATAATCAGAGCAACTGGGGTAAAAACGACAACAACTTGGCAAAACGGGCTTGATGAGGTATCGGTAAGCCTGAATAACAAAACAAACGCAGTTTATTGATGCTGTGTTATTTTTTCCCATGCTTTTCCTATTTGATTCATCAAAACGTGATTGCTGACAGTTGCAACTTCTTGTCTTGCTAAAACAATAATATCCACGGCAGGTAACGTTTGACAGCGAAAAGACTCTCTGAGCAAACGTTTGGTTCGATTTCTATCATGCGCTTTGGATATTTTTCTTTTAGGAATCACCAAACCCAAGCGACCGATGTTTTTATCATTGGGTTTATAAAAAAAAATAAAATGCGACATCACCACTTTTTTTGCTTGATCAAACGCTAAATCATATTCAGCTTTTTTATTGATACGTTTAAGTTGAGAAAAGTGATTCATTAAGCAGATAAACGTTTCCGTCCTTTAGCACGACGTCGTGCTAAAACAAGGCGCCCTCCGCGTGTAGCCATTCTAGCTCTAAACCCATGATCTCGTTTTCGCTTTATCAAACTGGGTTGAAATGTTCTTTTCATAATTTTGCATCCGACAAAAGTAAAGCATTTAAAAAAAAGAGGCTGATCTTATGAAGTTTTGCCGTTAATGTCAAATGCCAATTTTAATTCACGACAACCGAATCTTAATATTTCTTCAAGTAACGCTAAGTATCCGAGCCGCGACCGTTAGGGAGCGGAAGTTTTAAATCTCCGTACTTTTAAAATTTCCGCTCCCTAACGGTCGCGGCTCGGATATACCCAACGTTGTGAATAACTCCATGCATTTCCCCTGAATATCCTGCTCATAGAGAGGGGATGAAACTGTGTGTAACTTAGGCTTTACAAATCATTCAGGTTTAATACCCGCTAGAAACGCAGCATGATCACAGGGTTAAATACACTATAACTCATTGAATTTTATAAGAATAACATACTTATACACAGATTTTATCTTCCTTATAATAATCATTACTTAAATATATATATATTATTTTAATTATTACGGAAGGGTAATTAAAAAGAATAACACGTCATCCAGAACGCCAGCGAAGGCTCTCTCTCAGTCGCTAGCGCTCTGAATGACGTGCACCTGGATCATTACTAAAAATATTGTTCATCCTGAGCGTAGCGAAGGATCTCAATTTGACAAAGATCTAGCCAAATTCAGGAGGTCCTTCACTGCGTTCAGGATGACGTTTGTTCGTTGTGAGTGCTAATAAAACAAACTTATCCACAACCTGAGGAGTTACAAAATATTTAATTTGCAATATTATTGAACATTATAGATATTGGTGTATAATAATTGATAACAGTAGTTTTATATCGAGCATGATGCTTCAATCAATCAACGTTGATTTAGGAGAAAGAAATGCCTGAATACAAAGATACTCCGTTGTACACAAAACTCAAAGAATTGCGGAATGCAGTCGATTCAGCACTTATCCTCATGAAAAAAAATAAATCGATACCGCCGATCGAACTAAAAACAACGCAGTATATTCATGATTACCTAGAGCTTATCAATGATGTTTGTAAGTATTTTGACAACAATCAACTTTTAACTTCGGTTAATGCTTTAAAGTTGGCAGCAAGGCTTGGTTTAGCTAGAAAATTGTTTACTGAAGAATCCTATGACAAAATTTTAGGTACACCAGAAACGCATCTTTTCATGGCCATAGAATCCAAATTAAAAGAACATACGGATTACCCTAAAGAAAAAATGATTGCAAATTTAACCAAGCATAAAGAGGCCATGTTTAAAGGCATTCAAAATGAATTTGGTTCAATTGACCTAATCAACATGAATAAGTGCTTTGACGAACTTTTAGCTGAAATACAAAAAAATTGGATGCCAGGAAAAGAAAATGTTAATGAATTATGCAATCAATTACTCCAGCCTTATTTTATCAATCATACAGCTCATGAAGTTAAAATTAATACGCCTGAATTAGCCGGTGTTGTAAAGCTTGCACTTGAATCAGTTGAAAGCCTTCCAACCCAACTTCATGAACTTCTTCCATTTTTTAACCCAAAATCCATAGAAGTCGATACCCAGAAACCTTCTTCTGTCATGGTTTCTGTGGCCAAGCAATTTTTACCGAGAGATCTACAAATGCATTTAGCTTCTTTGGGTAAAATAGAAGACCCTTTTAGCTATTTGTTTCAATTGGTAGATAAAAATCAGACCGTTATATTAGAAGATACCTACAATTTTCAAGCTATAGTTGATGCACAGCGTTCGCGCTTCTTGCCCATGGTCAGTAATGCTGTCAGAGAATTTGAAGCAAAATCTACGCCGACTGAAATGGCGAGCGCGACACAAAGAGGAACATTTTTTTCTTCTAACCTCGCTACATCGGCATCTCCTTCTTCAGTTGATGGACTTACGAATACTAATCAGGATTCTGTAACACCTGATTCAGATGTTGGCAAATCACCAACCGGTAGCCAGTAATAATTAATATAATATATATATATTAATATGATTGTTATTATAAGGAATGATTTATCTGTGTATAAGTCTATTTTTGTTATAATATTCAAATGGTTAATGAGAATTAAACCCTGTGATCATGCTGCGTTTCTAGAGGGAATTAAACCTGAGTTGTTTTTAAAGCCAAAGTTATCCACAGCTTGGGATCGGCTCTATGAGCAACATATTCAGAGGAATTGAATGACGTTATCCACAATTAAGATTAGAATTAAATCAAGATTTAATGCCATTCGGATTGACTAAATCATGGAACTTTTGGATAAAATTGTAGTTTTAGAAGAGGCGGCGTCAAACTTTGGTTTTCGTTGGGAAACCACCGAACAAATTATGGCGCAGATTCAAAGTGAATGTATTGAAATTAATGAGCATCTCGTAAGCCCAGCAGAACAGGTGAGCCAGTTGGATTTACAAGAAGAAATTGGAGATTTACTCCATGCCGTATTTTCATTATGTGTATTTTGCAAATTAAGCCCGCGAGAGACGCTCTCGCAAACGTTAGCGAAATTTGAATGTCGTCTTAATGCAGTTAAAGAAATCACACAAGAACAGGGGCTAACGAGCTTAGAGGGGCATTCATTTGATGCGTTGATGGAGATATGGAAAAAAGCAAAGGGACGTGTGGGCACGAAATCAGAGCTGCGACCGTAAGGGAGCGGAAGGTTTTAAAGTGTGGAGATTTAAAACTTCCGCTCCCTTACGGTCGCGGCTCGGATGCTCCCGGTTTGGATAAGGGGGGGGGCTATGAAGAGAAAATCAAAGATGTCCTTCAATAAACGCAATCAACTGAGACTTCGTTAACATCCCAATTTTTGTTGCTGCGGCTTCACCATTTTTAAAAAGAATCAGGGTGGGAATACTCATCACACCATACTTACCAGGGACTTCGGGATTAGCATCAATATCTACTTTAGCAAATTGAATTGATTGATGATGACTTTCTGCGACTTCTTCGAAGACAGGCGCTAAAGCGCGACAAGGACCACACCAAGAGGCCCAAAAATCAACAATAACGGGTTTAGTCGAAGTTTGGATCGTTTGGTCAAAGGTCGCGTCGGTTAGGGCGGTTATGTGGTTGCTCATGTTTCTTCCTGTTCAGTATAGACATATCCGAGCCGCGACCGTTAGGGAGCGGAGATTTTAAAAGGTTCGCCCCCTAACGGTCACGGCTCTGAATTTCAATGGATAAGTCTATAAGGAATTATTAGATTCGTCTATTCTTTATCGTAAAAACGCTTCGCGGCAAAAAGTAATTTTTTCTTCTATAGATTCTGTAAGTTTAGCAGCGCGCTCTTCAATTAATCGGTAACGATTGAGAGCGCCTTCTCGATTGGCAATTTGAATGCTCAATCCTGGGCGCGCGTTCATTTCTAGCATGAGCGGGCCGTGGGTTTTATCAAGTACAATATCGACGCCTAAATAACCTAAGCCCGTGAGCTCATAACAGCGGCTAGTAATTTCTAAAATTTTATCCCAATGGGGCACTTGAATCCCAATGATGGGATTGAGCGTATCAGGATGAATGTGGATCAGTTCATTTTGAAAGACCCCGCCTAAGGTGAGGCCATTTCCCATGTTAACCCCGACGCCAATCGCCCCTTGATGTAAGTTGGCTTTGCCTGCAGAAAACCGAGTCGGTAAGCGTACCATCGCCATGGCAGGGTAGCCCAATAATGAAATAATGCGCACATCAGGGATCCCTTCATGGCTGACGGCTTCAAAAACAGGGTCGACAATCACCCGATGTTCAATGAGCGCGCAATCCGATCGTCCGCCTAAGCTATAAGCACCTGATAGTAAGGAAGAAAGATGGTGTATGAGCTCGTCAGAGGTCGATAGCTTGCCATTAATGTGTCGGTAGCGGCCTAACACCTTGTCACTAATCACAATGATGCCATCGCCTCCTGCGCCTTGTGCAGGTTTAATAACAAATTCAGAATAGGGCGCAAGAATCTCATCAATATGTTTAATTTGATGCTCATGTTCAATGACTGCATATAAAGGGGGGACAGCTATACCAGCCGCTAAGGCCAGTCGTTTTGTTTTGAGTTTATGATCAACCAACGGATAACGGCTTCTATCGTTGTATTTTAATACAAAATCTTTATTTCGCTGATTAATACTCAGGACACCTTCGCGTTTTAATTGACGATAAAGTTTCAGCATTAAGATCTCTTTATCAACGATTTAAAGCGTAATAGCTCCAGCAAGCGATAGCCACGATATTGTCCAAACCAAAGGATTAAGGCCAAGACAACAAATAATAATTCCGGGAAGGCAAACATAAGGTACTCAATTTCAGTGTTGCTCATGGCTGCATAGGCAATCAAGGCCGCCAACAAGCTCCCTAAACCAGATTTTAAAGCTTCACTCGGCCCTCGTTCATCCCAAGTGATGCACATCCGCTCAATGGTCATGGTGAGAATCACCATAGGAAAGAGTGAAACTGATAAACCGCGGCTTAAGCCTAAATTTTGACTGAGTACACTGATTGCAATCATCAATAAAATCACCACCGTCAAAATCGCGGATAACCTGGGAATTAAGAGCAAGCGCAGTTGCGCAAAATAAAATCGTGCCAATAAGCCAATAGAAACAATGATGGTAAATAAACTCAAACCCCAAATGACTCGGGTTTCTCTAAAGGCCAGCGCAATTAATACGGGCATAAAAGTGCCAAATGTTTTGAGTCCAATGAAGTTTCGCAACAATAAAATAATAAATGCGCCAATCGGGACAGTCAGCAGAATTTTATAGGTTTCTTGCGTGGTAACTGGGAGTTGTAACAATGAAAACCGCAGGAGGTCAGAGTCGGTTTGCAAGCCTCTAAGTTTGGCAATAGATAAGGCATTGCCAGGTGTCGGAGACACGGTCACATTAAACGTAGGATGGTAACCGCCAGCAACTTCAAATAACGGGCTTTGGCCGTATTGCCAGATTAAAACTCGGGCCGGGATGCCAGTCGCTCCCGTATGCGGATCAAACATCATCCAGGTCGAGCCAGTATATACGGCCAACACCCATTTAAAATCAGTGCGTTTTTGATCGCTCAGATGAATGGTTTGTATGGCCATCCCACTGATGTTGGCTTGATTCAAAACCAATAAAATGGCTTGGACTAAATGTGCATCATCTCTCGAACCGTTTAAGAGTAATTTAACATTGCCGCTATGTTCATTTAGCTGTTTAATAACCCCTTGGGTGAAGGTTTGGATATCAGCAGAGGTTTCACGGGATTGGCTAATGATGGTTTCAATGGCCGTATTTTGATTGTCAGATAACGCAGCGGGTTTGGTTAATTTGGGTTTAGGCAAATGGAGATCATCGGATTGTGTTTCTTGTAAAATAACACGGTAATAAAGAGATTGTAGTCCTTTTCCGCGACGCAAAGACCAAATGATTTGTCGGTTTAATCCCTCAATATTGGTCATTACCCCATAATGATGCGATACAAAATATTCGTCTAAAATAGCCATGTTAGGCGGGGTGTACGGGATGGTAAAACGGGCTTTAATTGGCGTGTTTTTTTGTGCCATGAATTTTAAATTCGCTTCAACCATCCAGCTGTTGACAGTTTGCGATTGCGTAAGCGGTACATCTAACATCCAGTGACGGTAACAAAAAATACCGCAGCCAAGCATGAGTAAAACACTGATGAGAATATAGGTGTGTTGTTTATTGTTTTTCATAGTCACTTATTTTTTAATAAAAAAGCGTGGCCCGGATCAATGATACCATTAAACGCAACGATGGCGTCTCGACCTAACAATAGGGGATAAAGAAAACGTTTGCGATTGGTTAAGTTAACCCTGATTTCTTGTATATTATCGCCTAATTTTAATTTGATAATTACCATCGGTCTATGAATAGAGTGCGGTAATGTCGGTTTGCTGGTGTGATGTTCATCGACCCGTGGTTTGATGCGGACCTTGCCAACAAACTCAGCTTGAAACGGAATGAGTCCGACTTTTGTGGGAATATCAAAAGACAAATACACTTTTCCGTCTTTGTTAGTATGCTTTTTTATCTTGATGGCGCTGAGTGAGGCTGACTTTGCGCCGGTGTCTAATTTTGCTGATAAGGTTAGATTTTTTTCGACCAATGTAGCTTTTTCAACATACCCACAAACAATTTTAGTTTTCATCTGAGCAGCCACTCCATTGGTCAGCCCTCCTAACATCAGGAGGCTACATAAGATTATTTTTCGCATGACTTTTGTTTCTCACCTTTTTTATTTCCACGTTATCTCGAATATCCGAGCCGCGACCGTTAGGGAGCGGAAGTTTTAAATCTCCGCGCTTTTAAAACTTCCGCTCCCTAACGGTCGCGGCTCGGATTTCGCGATGTCATCGGGAATTACACATCAATATTTTCTGCGTCCAGCGCGAATGTTTCGATAAACACCCGTCTAGGATCAACCTCATCACCCATTAAAGTGGTAAAGATTTCATCTGCAGCGACAGCATCTTCAATGCCAACTTGCATCATGCGTCTGACAGTCGGATCCATGGTGGTTTCCCATAGTTGATCAGGATTCATTTCTCCGAGACCTTTATAACGCTGAATGGTTTGACCTTTTTTGGCTTCGTCCATTAACCAGTTAATGGCTTGCTCAAAGGTTTCAACAGGCAGCATTTTTTCACCTTTTTTGATGTAAGCGCCGTCTTCCATGAGCCCCATGATTTGCGTACCAAAACGAGTGATTTCTTTATAGTCTTTTGAAGCAAATAACTCTGCAGATAACCGAAGGGTGGTTTGAAATCCGTGTTGCGTGATGGTTATCAAGGGCAACCATTGCTCTAACTCATCTTGCTCAAGACTCGCAGTATATTTACACAGATGATTTTCAAGGGTGTGTAAACTGGTTTGTAATAACTGAATCCATGACGTCATATGAGCGTGGTCAGTGAGCTCTTCTTTTGTGAGGGCCGCTAAATACATTAAGCGCGTCATGATAGGAAGGGTGTATTTGCGTGCATGACGTTTAACAATGCGGACAGATTGATGATACTGTTGAATGAGTGATTCTAGTGCTGTTTCTATAATGGCAGGGGCATGTGCAGAAGGGTGTAATTCAGCACCCACCAATGCCATTTGTGTGAGGTATTTAAAGAGCTCATCATCATCTTTGACGTATTGCTCTTGCTTGCCTCTTTTGACTTTGTAAAGCGGGGGTTGCGCAATATAAATATAGCCGCGCTCGATAAGTTCAGGGGTTTGGCGGTAAAAAAACGTTAACAATAGGGTGCGAATATGGGCGCCATCGACGTCCGCATCGGTCATGATGATGATGCGGTGGTAGCGTGTTTTATCTGGATCATATTCATCTTTACCAATACCACAGCCGAGGGCCGTGATCAGGGTTCCGACTTCTTGTGAGGAAATCATTTTATCGAAGCGTGCTTTTTCGACGTTTAGAATTTTTCCTTTGAGCGGCAGGATGGCTTGATATTTTCTATCACGCGCTTGTTTGGCTGAACCTCCCGCTGAGTCTCCCTCTACGATATACAGTTCAGACAGTGCAGGATCTCGCTCTTGGCAGTCGGCCAGTTTTCCAGGTAGGCCTGCGATGTCTAGTGCGCCTTTACGTCTAGTGAGTTCTCTAGCTTTTCTGGCTGCTTCGCGGGCTCTGGCGGCTTCAATGATTTTGTTGACAATCATTTTGGCAACGCTGGGTTTTTCTAATAAAAATTCACTGAGCTTTTCGGCGACCAGCGATTCAACAACACCTTTGACTTCTGAAGACACCAGCTTGTCTTTGGTCTGTGAAGAAAATTTAGGATCAGGCACTTTAACCGATAAAATGGCTGTGAGTCCTTCTCTTGCATCATCGCCCGTGGTCGCGACTTTGGCTTTTTTAGCATAGCCTTCGCTTTCGATATAGCTATTTAAGGTACGGGTCATGCCTGCTCTAAAGCCGGCCAAATGGGTGCCGCCGTCTTTTTGTGGAATATTATTGGTAAAACAATAAAGGGTTTCTTGATAAGAATCATTCCATTGCATAGAGAGCTCAATGGAGATGCCGTCTTTTGTACCGATACACGTGAAAATATCGGGTACGATGGGGTTTTTGTTGCGATTAAGGTGACGAATAAATTCTTCAATGCCGCCTTCATAGTGGAACGTTTCACTTCTGCCGTCGCGCTCATCGGACAAGTAAATATAAACACCAGAGTTTAAAAAAGCGAGCTCACGTAAACGTTTTGCCAAAATATCATAGTGGAACACAATGTTATTAAAGGTTTCAGCACTTGGTTTGAACCAAATTTCTGTTCCAGTGAGATCGGTTTTGCCGACTGGCGCAAGTGGGGCTTGAGGAACGCCGTGCACATATTCTTGTTGATAGAGCTGGCCATCACGCTTGATTTTTAAATGTAGTTTTTCGGATAGTGCATTGACCACCGAGACGCCCACACCATGCAGACCACCAGAGATTTTATAAGAGTTATCGTCAAACTTCCCACCCGCATGCAAGATGGTCATGATGACTTCTGCAGCAGATCGTCCTTCTTCTTGATGGATGTCCACAGGAATTCCCCGGCCATCATCTTTAACAGAGATGGATTCATCGGCATGGATGATGACATCAATGCGATGACAGTGGCCCGCTAAGGCCTCATCGATCGCGTTGTCCACGACTTCAAATACCATGTGATGAAGACCTGTGCCATCATCGGTATCGCCAATATACATGCCCGGTCGCTTTCTAACCGCGTCCAGTCCTTTTAATACTTTAATGCTTGTAGAGTCATAGCGTGGTTGTGTTGACATGGTTTTTAGTCTTATAGGCAGGCAAAAGGTTTATTTTAGCATTGGTTTGTGCTTTCAACCAAGTCATATCTTTTTAAAATAGTGTTTTGTAGGGTGGACAAAGGATCCACGCGCTAAACTGACACGTTGCTGAGTACTTCGCTACGCTCAGGATGACGTACCTGGGTAGTTACAGCTAGGGTTGTCTCCTTGAGAATTATCTTCAGAAGACAAACTACTCACGCCAGGTGATTCTGACCCGCTGTTATCTGGAGAGGGACTTCTATTCTCTTCGTTTGTCGCTTTAAAGGCCCGTTGTTCGCTGACGATGTTCAGCCTTACTTTCATTTCTTTAAGCTCGCTAACGCAGCGATCTAATTGGGTTTGAATATTTTGTAGCACAGGGGGGGCTAACCCGGATCCACGGACGGTGTTTGTGGTCAATGACCCCAATCGAGCCAATAAGTTGCGTGTGGATTGAGGATCTAAATTGTGATGGGAGGCATAGGTTTTGTCCCAGGTGTCATTCAGTAACTCCGCTCGATGATCGATCACAAATTTTAAAAATTGTATTTGATCATCATAATAGTGAATCAATTCTTTTAAATTATCGATGGGGCCATTTGTTTCCGAGGCATTGAGCTCTTGACATAGCGCGTTGACCCATTGCATCTCAGTCTTGAGTCCTTCTGCAACATCGGCCAGTTTTTTTTCATCACCTCGAGTCGATGCCAATAAGCGTAAATCACATTTTGTCATTGGGGTTATTTGAATAGATAACGTATCTGCAGGGTCTTCTCTGAAGAGTCTTTTCGTTGTGTTAAGCACCTCTTTTTTTTGTTTCGTAGATTTAAGTAAACCAAAGGCTTGTCGAGAGGGGCATATAAATTGAGTGTTTTTATGAACTTTGTCTGTTCGAATACAAGAGGAAATTGGCGTATGGGTATGTTTCACTCTGGGTATGCTTGGCAGTCTATCAATGAGGTAACCTGGTCTTAGATCCATAAAGGGTTTTGGGTATGTGGAGAGTTTGGTTTTTAATAATGAGATTTCATGTGCATAGGCTTCTGTATCTATACCATGGTGTTGATGACAGATTTGCAAGTAATCGATTCTTACTTCATCGAGTTGGACGCCTTTTTTGTAAATGTGATTGAGTTGCGCCATGAGATTTTCTTTTTCTTTATTCGATAGATAGGCGCCCAAGAGTTTAATTTTTTTTAAGTTGTCCTGGATGAGGACTGGGAGATTTTGAATGTTTCGTCCATTTCCCATGCGCTCACAGGCTTGTAGTAAATGCGTGATGCTGCTGATATTGAATAAGAGCTGTGCCTTTTGTTCCTCGCAAAATGCGATGGCGGGGCTACCTGGTACGAGTGGTCCAATGGGGCGAGGGTCGTGTTTGGATAGTTCTGAATAATAGGATGCATAGGTGGTAGCTATCTCGTTTTTTATTTGGATGAGCCCCTCTAAGTAAGGCGTCAATTCATTGATGAATTGATCGCTTGCGCCTTCTAGTTCTTTGGATTGCTTTGCGGTCAATGGACGCCCAGACAGGAATGTTAGTCGATTTTCTAAATGTTCCATTTTTACACTTAACGATTGTTCAATCTCATCCAAATTAGAGAGGATAGGCATGTTAGGTTCATATTTACTCATTAAATGCGCGATCATCATTTGATAATGGATGATCTCTTGTTTTAGGTGTTTGGCTTGAATGAGGGTCTGTTCGATCAAGATGTCATCTTGATTCGTTAATGTGGGCGTTGGTGTTTCTGATTTCTCAGGGTATGGGGCTAGTTGGCAAAGGGTTGCGTTTGGATGTTCTTTTTTAAATCTTGCGCAGGCTTTTTCTTCGGACTCACCAGGCAAACATTCAATGATGTGTTCATCATTAAGCGTTACCGTCGCATTATCTAATCGTCGAATGACATTTAATGCATGCAGTAAGTCTTTCTCTTGATGAATGACCAGTTCTGGATTGGAGAGTACGGCATGATTGTGCCGTGCGGTATGTGCGGTGTATTCAATAGAGGCTAGTTGTGCGGCTGCGCCGATGCCTGAGATGGTCATACTTAAAATGGCGCCCACAGGACCGACTGCGTGTAGGCCATAGGCGAGAAAATTCATGCTTGTTCTTACCCGAGAAACACGTTGCTGACTATCGGCTTGTTGAATCTCTGCACCTAGGCAGGCGATGTTTTGCTGGGATTTATTCAGATAGTCTCGAAAGTAGTTTTGAGTGTCTTTCCATTGAGAGATGAGCGTCTGTCGTGCTAGGTTTTGCTCTGGCGTACCATGCTCAGGGAGTGCATCAAGCTGAGTTTGATGCGTTTTTTCAAGCAGTTGATAGAGCATATTCTGTTGTTTTATATCGGATTCAATGCCTTGAATGAGCTTAGATAAGGACGCATCTAATTTTTGAGACTGATTATAATATTGATATTCTGATAGGGCGGCATAGCCCAAAACAAAGATGGGGATTGGGACATGAACAAGATCTTGTGCCCAGGTTGCGCTATCCCTTTTTAATTCCTGCCGTCCTTCATCTAAAGCAAATGCGCTTAAAGACAGCACAGCTCCTTTTTTAAGCCGACGAATGGTTTCAGAACGATTTTCTGTATAAACCAAACCGTGCTCAACTAAAAAGAGGCTGAGACTGGTGAATAGCGCCGTTTTGGCATCCGGGTCGGTTTTTGCCGCTTCTATCGTCTTATCTAAATAAGGTTGAACGGATGGATTAATAGACAATTTTTTAATCAATTCATCTGAGGAGATGGTGTTACTTACAAGTCCGTCTATCAAATTTCTGCAGATCATGTCGTACATGTGAGATCACAATGATGGCTGGTATGTAAATATATAGCTCACAGAGTTAAAAATATCAAATATTTGATTTAATATTATCCCCACATTTTATAATTTGCCATTTTGGTAGATGGGTTGGCTCGTCTCATCAAAAAATCCGTGCCACTAGATGGCTCAAAGCCAGGTTCCTTTGCCTACCCTAAATGCTCTGTTAAGTAAACCACAGTCGAAATGATGGGATCGTTTATTAACCTGCGCCGTGTGAAATCACCAATCCCGGATTCAACTCAGCAAGTACAGATCGATCAACTTGAATGCCAGTAA
Organism: Gammaproteobacteria bacterium; assembly: GCA_026399205.1. Taxonomy (GTDB): domain Bacteria; phylum Pseudomonadota; class Gammaproteobacteria; order Legionellales; family Legionellaceae; genus 2-12-FULL-37-14. The sequence continues at coordinate 121,196 of JAPLRL010000045.1, read as the reverse complement.
TGAAATATTGCCCAGGAATGTCTTGAATCAACCTCCCCAATTTTTCAAGATGTCCTTCGTCTAGTTCGGCACAAATATCATCCCATAAATATAAACAAGGTTTATCTAATAGTTGAGCTTGTGCTAGTTTCAAGGTGAGTAACAGCATCTTCTGTTGCCCCCGCGATAAAAATTGTTTTACTTTGCCTGCGGGGTTGAGGAGTTCTAAATCGGCGTGGTGGGGGCCGAATTGCGTGTATTGTTTTTTACGATCGGCCTCGTGTGTTGCTTCTAGGACCGTTGCAAGCGGTTGTCCTTGTCTTTGCCTATCCCAGCCATTGAAATACGCAAGGTCGCAGTCTAATTGGGTCAGTGTTTTTAGAATTGCTTTAAATATGGGTTCTAGGGTGTCCACATAGTCTTGACGTGCTTCATCCATGTTTTTTGATAAGTCGCAAAGCGTTCTATTCCAAATGGCAAACTCTGTTTTTTTTGCTTGGGCTTTTAATAAGGCGTTTCGCTGTTTTAAGGCTTGTCGATATTGCTTCCACCAATCGTGATAAAAAGGTTTCACGTGAAACACTCCCCAATCGAGAAGTTGTCTGCGAATCATGGGGCCTGCATCGATGATTTGAAACACATCTTGATAAATCACTTGCGAGGGCAGAAGGTTTGCTAACTCGCTGGTGCGAAAACAAGATTGGCCGTTAATTTTAATGCTGGTATGAGCATCACGCGATTTTTGAATGCCAATGGTTTGGGTGTCGGCTAAATGGGTCATGACCGTGAGTTGGTCTTGTTGTGTTTGAATCAGGGGCGCGGTTTCTCTGATTCGAAAAGACTGAGCTCGAGACAGGAGAGAAATCGCTTCTAAAAAAGCAGTTTTTCCACTGCCGTTTTCACCGATGATATAGTTAAAGCGGGGGTGTAACGTCGTTTGGTATTGCGAAAAACAGCGGAAATGGTGTAGCGATAGGGAGTGTAGTTTCATATTTTCATGGGCATCAAAATATATTGATAGTGCTCATCCTCAAGGGACTCAACCAGCATGCTGGTATCTGGCGTTGAGAACGATAAACGAATTAAGCTGCCTTGAAGAACGGAAAGGACCTCTAATAAATAATAGGGGTTGATGCCGATGCGAATCGCCTCGCCATCTAGCGTTGCAGGCATGTGTTCAGTGGCTTGTTCTTGCTCTTGGTTTTGTGCGAGCAGGGTGAGTTTTCCTGGCGATGCTTCTAAAATAACGGGGCGAGATTTATCATTTGCAATGATGAGAATTCTAGATAATGCACGTTTTAATGCATCTTGTTCAACCAGGAGAAAGCTCTGTAATTGTTTAGGAATCGCTTGATGATAGGGTAAAAACTGTGAATCAATAAGTTTAGAGGAGAAGACATACGCCTCGGTTTGAACGCGAAAAAGTCGGTCATGTAAATATAGCTGAATGTGTTCATCTTGAATGGCACTCAGTAGTCGTAATAATTCAGAGACACTTTTTCTTGGGAGAATCAGGCGCGTAAATGGGATGTTATGGGGATGTTGTAGGGTTGCAATGGACATGCGATGTCCATCTGCAGCAACAGTTGTGATGCGATTAATATCAAATTCAAGAAGCATGCCATTAAGAAAAACCCGTACATCTTGCTGGGAAATAGAAAATGCGGTGGACTGAAGTAAATGAATTAAGGTTAGTCGTGGAAGCTCAAGGTTTAAAGCCGTGGCGTCAAATTGCACCAATGGAAAGTGGTCACAAGGGAGGGTGAATAATTTAAATTTCGTAGAAGCGGCGTTGATAAGCAGGTGTTGCTCATGTAGCTGGATATCAAATTTCTCTTCATCATCTAAGGTTCTAATCAAGTCTAAGAATTTTTTAGCAGGAATGGTAAAGGAGGGTAGGCCGCTTGAGTCAGGATACTCAAGTTTAGCGGTGAGTTCGATTTCAAGATCAGTTGCCGTTAATAATAAGGCTTCGTCAGAAAAGCGGACCAAAATAGTGGATAGAATAGGCATGACCTGCTTTTTGTCAACAGCGCCAGCAAGGGCTTGTAAAGGACCCGCCCATTGATTTTTTTTAAAGGTAATGGTTTTCACGACGTTAAAATTCTCATTAAATTTTTATAGTCATCTGAGAGTGAACCATCCAGTAGGATGAGCTCCCTAATTTTTCTACACGCATGAATCACGGTGGTGTGATCTCTGCCCCCAAAGTGATCGGCAATTTCCGGCAAACTATGATTGGTGAGCTCTTTGGCTAAAGCCATGGCCATTTGTCTAGGGCGGGCAATTGAGCGCGTACGCCTTTTCGATAATAACTCAGCCACTTTGACCTTGTAGTATTCTGCAACCGTTTTTTGAATATTGTCAATCGTGACCAATTTATCTTGAAGTGCCAATAAGTCTCTGAGAGCGTCTTGTACGAATTCAATGGTAATCAATTTTCCGGTAAAATGCGCATTTGCTATGACGCGTCTTAAAGCACCCTCTAATTCTCGAACATTAGAGCGAATACGTTTTGCAATAAAAAAAGCCACTTCATAGGGGAGTGTGACGTTCGTTTGTTGCGCTTTACTCATTAAAATAGCCACACGCATTTCTAATTCAGGCGGCTCTACTGCAACTGTTAAGCCCCAACCAAATCGAGATTTCAAGCGTTCTTCTACACCCTCGATTTCTTTTGGGTAGCGATCGCTTGTTAAAATAATTTGTTGTTGGCCTTCTAATAAGGCGTTAAACGTATGAAAAAATTCTTCTTGAGAGCGATCTTTGCCTGCAAAAAACTGAATATCATCAATAAGTAAGACATTTAATGAGCGATAGAAGCGTTTAAATTCATTGATGGCATTGGTTTGCAAGGCGCGAACCATGTCAGCAACAAAGCGCTCGGAGTGCAAATATAAGACTTTTGCTTCGGGGTTGCGCTTTAAGATGGAGTGGCCAATCGCATGCATGAGATGCGTTTTACCTAAGCCGACCCCGCCATAAATAAATAAGGGGTTATAGGCATCGCCTGGTTTGTCTGCGACTTGCAAGGAAGCTGCCCGAGCCAATTGGTTTGAGTTTCCTTCTACAAACGCATCGAAGGTAAAATTCGCATTCAGAAAGCTGTCTTTATAATCGGATTCTTTCGGCGTTGGCGTGATTTGGGTTGTAGGTGGTGTAATCACCTGAGGTTTGAGTTCAGTGATTGTTTTAGTTCCCACTTCAATCGATACGGTTTGAATTGCGCCCGCCTCTAAGAGCTGAATGACTTCTTCAATTCGCCGATGATAATGCTTTTTAACCCAATCGAGAACGAATCTATTTGGCGCCAAAAGAACCAGGCCGTCTTCGCTAAACACAGCTTGTAGGGGGCGAATCCAAGTATTAAATTGATTCGCGGGGTATTCTTCCTGTAAATAGCCGAGGCAACGTTGCCATAATTGTTCTGACACTTAAACAGGACTCCTAAGAAGACATAAACCACGCGAAACTAAAACACGCCCAAGCTTTAATATAGAAAAATATCATAACACGTTATTTGAATAAACTCCCCATGCTAGGGCAACCGCATTATAATTTAACACACGAGATATCCGAGCCGCGACCGTTAGGGAGTGGAAATTTTAAAACTTCCGCTCCCTAACGGTCGCGGCTCGGATATCCTGCGTGTTATTTAAGTTGATTGCTGACCGTTGTTTCTTCAGGCGACACGGATTTACTGGGCTCAACTGAGCGTCCTTGGCACGGATAACTTTCGCCAACTTTCGTAGCAAATGCCAGTAGCAAGTTAGCAGTGTGTTGCACGTCTTCATGGTTGCATCGGGCAGTTTGGTTAGCTGCAAGAATGATTACGAAAAATGCAATCAATTTTACGGAGCCATTGGTCGGGTTGGCGTTTAGCCATGTATCAGTAGCTGCTTGACGAGTTGGGTGAAATTGGGATACGCCGTGATTGCGAAAAAAGGGGAGAGAGCTATGCCGTCTGAGCATAATGATGTTTCCTTATAAATAATAAAAGCCCAAATTAAATATCATATGACAGAAGGAAAAGCAATTTGATTTTTTCTCATTACTCAAGTCTGAAGCTCTCTTCGGAAGGGCGACGGCGTTTGGGAGCAAATGTAAACACGCCCTACGGGGAGAGTAAATCACCTTTCAGCGCCTGCAAAATAGAGATTATGGCAATCGGGGCAGTTTCTGTGCGTAAAATTCGTGGCCCTAAGGTGACAGGGAGACACCCGGCGGTCGTTGCTTGTTGGTATTCGCTGTCAGACCACCCGCCTTCTGGTCCAATCAGTAGCGTGATGGTTGGATGGGTTAGGGTTTTTTCTGAGAGCGTGTAGCTTGTGTGAGGGGTTAATATCAACTTTTGGCTTGAGTTGGTTTGAGCGATGAACTGATCGAACTCACAGATGGGATGGAGTACGGGTAATTCGGTGCGACCACATTGCTCAACCGCTGAAATAATAATGGCTTGCCAATGGAGGTGTTTTTTCTCGAGGCGCTTTTTTTCTAGGGTGGAGAAGGCGGAGCGGGATGAGATAATCGGCGTTAATTCAGCAACACCTAACTCCACCGCCTTTTGTACGATAAAATCAAATTTTTCTCCCTTGCCGATCGATTGGGCTAAGTGAATATGTAGGGGCGAGGCTCGGTTAACGCGTTCGCCTTTGCCGATTTTCACGGTTAGTTTTTTTTTATCGATGGTGATGATTTCTGCTTCCCACTCCATAAGATCGCCTGGAATCAGAAGAAATTGCTCGCCAATTTTTTTGCGTAGAACGACATTGAGGTGGTGAGCGATAGTTTCGGGTAGGGTGAGGATGTCACCGGTTTGGTAGGTGCCGGGGTGGTAGATTCTTTTGGGCATGGGTTAGCACCTATTAAAATGTGCGGATCTTATCGGCTAGCAAGATCTACCTAACTGATTAAAATTAGGCTTCTAGGGGGTAAAATCTTGAGACCGGATGGCCTACTTCGGTTGCGGAATCAAATAAGGTGTATTCCCAGGCTTCTTTTGTGAGCATGAGCTTTCTTAATAGACGATTGTTAAGCTCATGGCCAGATTTATATCCTTCAAATGCGCCGATTAAACCAGAGCCTAATAAATATAAATCGCCGATGGCGTCTAATACTTTGTGAGAAACAAATTCACTTTCAAAGCGCAAGCCGTCTTCATTTAAAATACGGTATTGATCAACCACAATGGCGTTATCTAAGCTGCCGCCTTTGACTAAGTCTGATTCACGTAATTTTTCATAATCGGCCAAGAAACCAAAGGTTCTTGCTCGGCAGACCTCTTTAACATAAGAAGTGCCAGAAAAGTCGAATGTGGCCGCTTGCGGTTTGTTGTTGAAAACGGGGTGATTAAAATCAATGGTGAATTTGATTTTATAGCCATTATGAGGGGTAAACTGCACAAAGCGATCGCCATCTTCGATGCGAATCGTTTGACGAATGCGAATAAATCGTTTGGGTTTAGATTGTATTTTAACCCCGGCAGATTGGATGAGAAACACAAAAGGCGCGGCACTGCCATCCATGATGGGGATCTCTGAGGCGTTGACATCAATATAGACGTTATCGATGCCAAGGCCTGCCAATGCGGAAATAATATGCTCAACTGTCGCTATTTTTACGCCATCATGACACAGTGTTGTGCACAACATGGTGTCACTGACATATTGATAAAGTGCGGGTATTTCGACCACAGGATCGAGATCAGTTCGTCTGAAGATGATACCGGTGTTCTCAGGAGCGGGTCTTAGGGTGACTAGGACCGTTTCCCCAGAATGCAATCCAACTCCTGCTGCTTGTATGACTTTTTTCAAGGTTCGTTGTTGAATCATCGATATTTCACCTTCTTGATGTCCTTATCAAAACTGCTTTAGTAAAAGGCGGAAATTCTACCAGAATTCATTAAATTAGTCTACAGGTTCTTCTTGTCGTCTTAAAAAGGCGGGAATATCTAAATAATCCACATCGGGAACTTGTTGTGAATCTTGTTGTGGTTTATTTGTAGTCATGGGCGCTTGTTGCTGCTTGCGCATGACTGCAGGTCGATCGAGCTGCTGGTAGTTAAAAGAACTATCCATGCGATGAGAATCGATTAAGCGTGCCCGACCAGAATGATCTGTTTGTGGTGTTTTAAAGCGCGACTGTGCTTCACCTAATCCGGTGACAATCACGGTGACGCGAACTTCATCGGTTAAATCAGGGTCGATAACGGTCCCGATGACCACTGTTGCATCATCTGAAATAAAGGTTTTAACGACATCGCCCACTTCTTCAAACTCACCAATTGACATATTGAGGCCTGCGGTGATGTTTACCAAAATACCTTTGGCACCAGAAAAATTGACATCTTCAAGTAAGGGTGACGCAATGGCCGCTTCTGCGGCTTGTCGCGCGCGCTGCTCGCCGGTGGCACTTCCTGTGCCCATCATCGCCATCCCCATTTCAGACATGACGGTTCGGACGTCGGCGAAATCAACGTTAATTAATCCGGGGCGGGTAATCAAGTCAGAAATGCCTTTGACTGCGCCGAGTAACACGTTGTTAGCCGCCTTGAACGCATTTAATAAACTGATGTTCTTTCCTAATACGCTCAAGAGTTTGTTGTTAGGAATCGTAATGAGTGAATCAACTTGAGTCGATAAATTTTTGATGCCTTCTTCTGCAGCTAATGCGCGCTGTTTACCTTCAAACGAAAACGGCTTGGTGACCACGGCAACCGTGAGAATACCAAGCTCTTTTGCGATTTCCGCAAAGACGGGTGCTGCACCCGTTCCTGTGCCTCCGCCCATACCTGCTGTGATAAATATCATGTCAGCGCCGGTTAAGATCTCTCGAATTCGATCGCGGTCTTCTTCTGCGGACTCTCGCCCAATTTTCGGGTTTGCACCCGCGCCGAGGCCTTTGGTGAGCGCTTCACCCAATTGAATTAAATTTTTTGCTTGAGAATTCCGCAATGCCTGTGCATCGGTGTTGGCGCAATAAAACTCAACGCCATCAATGTTTTCAGCAAGCATATGCTCAACTGCATTACCACCCCCACCCCCTACTCCAATGACTTTGATCACTGCATTTTTTTGTTCTGAAGTCTCGATGAGTTCAAACATAATATTAACCCCTTTAGCTCTGGTGAGCGTCTAAAAATTTCCTTGAAACCATTCTTTCACTTTCTGCCATGCGCTTGGGCGTTCTCCATCGCTTCCTGGTAGATGATAAGTTGATTCATATTGTTGTTTATAGCCATGTAACAATAATCCAACACCAGTCGCTAACGATGGATCGTTGACGACCTCGGGTAAACCATTGATTTGATGTGCAACCCCATGTCGGACAGGTGTTTTAAAGCAAAGCTCAGCAAGTTCGATGATGCCGTTTAACCGCGAGCCTCCTCCTGTGATGACAATCCCTGCGCCAATGCGCTCTTGAAAACCCCCGCGCTGGAGTTCGTTGCGCACCATATAAAATAGTTCTTCATAGCGCGCGCAAATGACTTCGGCCAAGGCATTGGTTGATATTTTTCGGCCAGGTCGCTCGTTGACACTGAGGACTTCAATGAGGTCGGTAGTGCTGGCATGCTCGGGTAAGGCAAAGCCATGTTGAACTTTAATCGCCTCAGCCGATTTTGTAGGCGTGCGCAGCGCTAACGCAATGTCGTTGGTTACCTGATCGCCTGCGATGGGAATAACGGCGGTATGTTGAATGGCGCCATCGTAGAAAACGGCAATGTCAGTGGTGCCTCCGCCAATGTCGATGATGCAAACCCCGAGTTCTTTTTCATCACTGGTTAAGACCGCGTGACTTGAAGCAAGTTGCTCGAGAATAATATCGGTGACTTCTAATCCACAACGCCGCACGCATTTAATAATGTTTTGTGACGAGCTTGCCGCACTGGTCACGATGTGAACACGTGCCTCAAGACGAACCCCTGCCATCCCGGCGGGTTCGCGAATACACCCTTGATTATCAATGATGAACTCTTGTGGGAGCACGTGAAGGATTTTTTGATCAGCGGGAATAGCAACGGCTTTCGCGGCTTCGATCACGCGCTCAACGTCCGCTGCGGAGACTTCTTTGTCACGTATGGCCACAATCCCATGAGAGTTCATGCTGCGAATATGGCTTCCTGCGATGCCTGCATAAGCGGTTCTGACCTCACACCCGGCCATTAACTCGGCTTCTTGAAGGGCGCGCTGAATGGAATTCACGGTCGAGTCGATGTCGACGACCACGCCGCGCTTTAATCCAAAAGAAGGCTGTCGACCCACGCCAATGATTTCAATGCTACCATCATGTTTGATCTCACCAATCAACGCGACCACTTTAGACGTGCCAATATCTAGGCCTGCAATAATGTTCCTTTCTATTTTTTTTGCCATTCTCGTCCCGTGATAAAGTAAGTTTTCCAAAAATAAGGGAGTTTGCGAAACTATATACATAAATTGTGGAGATGTACAAGCTGTTTCTACGTCAAAGACTTATTTTTCATCCATCTTGTCCGGATGACGATATCAGGGGCTGCCATTTGACGGCCATTCCTTTGGGATATCGTAAATCAACGTAGACGAGTTGTCCGGGCTTGTCAGATAGTAAGCGGTAGGCCCTGCTAAACCGCTCGAGTCGCTCTAGTGTATCAACTTTCCCGAGTTTGAGTCGGGTGCCGTTTGTGAGCGTGATCTCCCAGGCATGGTTTTCGCGTCGCTCAAGGATCTTGATTTGTAATTGGTTGAAAGCAAGCATGGCACTCATCTTTTGGTACATGGTTAACATGAGTTTAGCGTCTTGAGGGGCGCCAACTAAGCGTGGTAGCGCGGGATACTCGGCGGTTGAGGCTGATTCAGTTACACTATCGCCTTGATCGGTTAAAATTGCATCATTCCAAATGGCAATGGGTTGTTTTTCTTTTAAAGTGATTTTAATCGTATCTGGAAACAGGCGTTCAATATCGACTTGTGCGACCCAACTCATGGTGATGAGTTGGTGATAAAGCTGGTGAACCGGTAAGGTGTAAAAACTTTGGCTGTGATACTGTGACAGAATAGACTCAATTTGTGTACGAGTAATGTGTTGATAGTTGGCAGCCACTTTGATGGTGTTAATTGGAAAGCGGTTGGTGTCACTCAAATATAAATACACTAAACGGGCAAATAGAAGGCAAGATAGGGTTACCAGAGATAAGACTATCAGGGTGCGCTTTAACCGAGAGCCTTCTTCAAAATTCATTGTACTCCCTTATTGGTAGTCTCTTATTCTTTTTTGCTTATTTTGTTGCGTCATGCAAGCCAATGCAATGAGTTTATCTAATAATTTGTCATAAGGTAAGCCACTTGCTTGCCAGAGACGGGGGTACATGCTGATTGAAGTAAACCCAGGGAGGGTGTTGGCCTCATTAAAATAAAGGGTATGGGTGTCTACATTGACGAAAAAATCAATTCTTGCCATACCCTTACATTTCAGTAATGTAAAAATATGTGCAGCAGTGTGGCTGAGCTCATCGATCAGTGTGGCGGGTAAATCAGCAGGAACACAGAGCTCAGTTAAATCAGAATCGATATATTTGGCGTGATAAGAATAAAAGCCATCAGGATGTGAGATTTTTAACTCGCCAGGAACGCTGACCAATGGGGGGAGATGAGGATCGATATTTTCTAAAACCGCCACTTCGATTTCTAGCCCTTGAACAGCTTGCTCGATTAAAATGGTCTCATCGAAACGCAAGGCATCTGTGATGGCTGCGTTGAGCATTGAGGGTTCTGAGACTTTATGAATGCCCACGCTTGATCCCATACAGCAAGGTTTGACAAAAACGGGGAGTCCAAATTCTTGGAGGATGCGCATGCCTCGCTCTTTTGTTTCTGCAGGGCTGTTGTGAATAGACAGCGTCTGATATTGGGCAGACTGAATGCCCTCTAATCGGGTGAGTCGTCGTGAGATGTCTTTATCCATGCATACAGCAGCGCTCAGGACATTGCTACCCACATAAGCCACTTGCGCAAGCTCTAAAATGCCTTGAAGGGCCCCATCCTCGAGAAGCGGGCCATGGACAACAGGGAAAACCACATCGACGTCCATCACAAACCGGCCGTTGATGAGTAGACCTGATAGGGGGGTTGAGTGCGGTGTTTGTACTGGAATACTCGCTTCACAGGGGAGAAGCGTTTCAATGGGATTGTAAAAACAAGCGCCTGATTTATCGATGCCAATGGGAAACAGGTGATAGTTGTCTTTATTTAAGTGAGTTAAAACAGAGGCTGCCGAGCGTAAAGACACTTCATGTTCACCGGAGGGGCCACCATAGAGAACTGCTACGTTTAGTTTTGAAGTCATTTAGGATCTCCAATGATATGTATTTCCCGAGTTAATTGAATTGTTTTTTTCTGATGCACGGTGTCTTGAACGAGTTGAATGAGGGACTCGATGTCTTGTGCTGAGGCCAAGCCTTGTTCATTAATAATAAAATTGGCATGTTTTGAGGAGACTTTCGCATGGCCTATCGTCGCCCCTTTGAGACCACACTCTTCAATGAGTTGGGCTGCAAATAAACCTGGCGGATTACGAAACACGGATCCGCAGTTATACTCACTTGTCGGTTGAGTGCTGGCGCGCCTTTCTAATAAGGTTTTAATCGTTTGTAAGCAATTGCTTTTTTCGCCGCTCGGTAGTTGGAATGTAGCGGCGGTGAACCATTCATCGGTTGCAAGGCCTTCTACATGTCGATAGCTGACCCGGAATGAATCAGGGGAGCGCACGCAGCGTTCTCCGTTACGAGTGATGGTTTCAACCTCTATCACATGTTGCCAGGTTTCACCATTGTAACATCCGGCATTCATCCGCAAAGCCCCCCCCATGGTTCCAGGGATACCTGCCCAAAACTCTGCATCAGCGAGGTTCTGACGCGCACAGAAACGGGCCATGGTGGCACAAGATACGCCTGCCTCAACACGCACGGTATGCGGATTGCAAAGCGCCATGGTGTTTAAATGGCCTTGCGTGACGATCACGGTTCCCGGAAAACCGGTATCTCGAATTAATGAATTACTGCCTAGGCCTAAGAATAAAATGGGTTCTTGTGCAGGCAACTGCTTAAGAAATCGAGCCAAATCAGCAATGTCGTGTGGTTTGTATAACTGGTTGGCGCCACCACCTACACGCCAGGTAGTGTAATGGGATAAGGGCTCGTTTTCGAGCAGGGTCCCTTGTAAATGATCGGCGTGTGTCATGAAAGGCCCTCTTTATTTATCATAGACAAACGCTTGTGCCATTTGCCCCACACTCCCCGCCCCTTGCATTAAAATAGCGCAACCATCGGTCACCAAGGTATTTAACTGTGCTTGTAAATCTTCGGCGGTGACTAAGCGCACATGGGGATGCTGTTTTTTGATCATTCCAACTAAGGTCGGGCTATCAATCCCGGAAATAGGGGATTCGCCAGCTGAATAAATATCTAATAATAGCAGCTCATCAGCCAAAGTAAGCGCTTGTACAAATTCAGGGAGGAGATCGCGTGTCCGCGAAAATCGATGGGGTTGAAATACATGGAGTAATCGACGATTTGGCCAGACGTGTCGAAATGCATCGATGGTCGCAGTGATTTCTTGGGGATGGTGCCCGTAATCATCAATCACTAACGCAGCGCCATGCGAAAACTGACAGGTTCCCAATAGTTGAAAACGCCGCCCAACCCCTTTGAAGGTGAGAAGCCCGTTGCAAATGGCTTTATCGCTGACCCCTAACTCTGTTGCGATGGCAATGGCTGCGAGCGCATTTTGAACATTGTGTCGACCCGGCCATGGAAAATCAATGTGTAAGGATGCATGCGGCGCTGGGCGGTGAACCGTAAAATGACTATGTAATTCTTTTTGTGTCCAGTCGGTTGCTCGATACAGCGCGGTTTCGGTAAAACCATACGTACGAATCGGTCTTTCTATTTTAGGCAGAATACTTTGAATGTTTTTATCATCAGCGCAAAGTACGGCGAGCCCATAAAAAGGAAGATGATGTAAAAACTCAACAAACGTTTGTTTAAGATGTTCAAAATTATGGCTATACGTACTCATATGGTCGGCATCAATATTGGTGACAATCGCCATCATGGGTTTTAAAAATAAAAAAGAGGCATCACTTTCATCGGCTTCAGCAACGAAATAAGGGGTTTTTCCTAGCTGGGCATTGTTGCCTGTATTGTTAAGTTTTCCACCAATCACATAGCTAGGGTCTAATCCCCCTTCTGCCAGTAAGTGGCTAACTAAACTGGTTGTTGTGGTTTTACCATGGGTTCCTGCAACCGCGATGCCGTGCTTAAAACGCATGAGTTCGGCTAACATGGCGGCCCGAGGAATAACCGGGATTCCTTGTGCTTTTGCTTCTATGAGCTCTGGGTTGTCAAGTTGCACTGCAGTCGATTGCACCACCACATCGGCCTGTTGGACATGCTCGGCTTTATGTCCGGTCCAAATGTGTATCCCTAAGGATTGCAAACGCGTCACGACAGCGTTTGCGGATAGGTCAGAGCCCGTGACGTGATAGCCTTCATTGTGAAGCACTTCCGCAATCCCAGACATGCCCGCCCCCCCGATTCCGATAAAGTGGATGTTTTTAATTTGACCCATGCGGGGTGAGCAAAAAGCGGTGGGTTGTTTCACGATGGTTCCTTAAGCGTGTTTTGTATAGTCACTAGTATAGTTGTCGTTTGGAGAAGTTCCAGTTTTACAGCGCAGTATTATAAAGGATTGTTTACTTTAATCCCAGTGCCCGCCAACGATTCTCGTGATCAATGCGTAATAATAACGCGACAGCAATGCAATTAATGACAAGACTGGCTCCCCCATAGCTCAATAAAGGGAGTGTGAGGCCTTTGGTGGGCAGCAGGCCGGTATTGACACTGATGTTAATAATGGCTTGCAGGCCCAGCCAAAAGGTCAAACCATAAGCAGTATAGGCTGAAAAGAGTTTTTCTTGACGGTAGGCCGTAAAGCCAATCATGAATCCGCGTGTAATGAGGATGCCATATAATCCAATAATGAATAAGGCGCCAACTAAACCCGCTTCTTCTGCAATGACTGCAAAGAGAAAATCAGTATGCGCTTCGGGTAAATAAAATAATTTTTGCACCCCTTCACCCAATCCTGTTCCTACCCATCCGCCACGACCAAAGGCAATCAGCGATTGTGTGAGCTGGTAACCGCTATTAAATTGATCAGCCCACGGGTTTAAAAAGGTCGTGAGTCGCGCAACGCGATAAGGGGACGACAGCGCAAGCAGTGAAAGCGTGAGGCAGACGATGCAAAATAAGCCGATATAATAGCGAATCTTGACACCCGCAAGAAAAAAAAGAGCCATCACCGTGCCGGTCATCACGACCGTTGCGCCGAAATCGGGTTCAGCTAATAAGAGGACTGAAGCGATCGCTAGAATAATCATCGGTCGAATGAAGGCAGAAATATGTTCGGTGACGGCTTTTTTTTGTCTCACCAAATAGGCGGAAATATAGAGGATCATCGCAAGCTTTGCTAACTCAGAAGTTTGAATGCTAACGATGCCAAGAGAGATCCAGCGACGGCTCCCATTCACACTTTTCCCTACGCCTGGAATCAGCACCAGTAATAACAGCAATAAGGTGATAAGAAGTAGGGGGGTGCTGACTTTTTCCCAGGTCCTGATTTCAATCCGCATGACAATCAATGACACAAATAAACCAATGACTAAATAACAAGATTGACGAATGAGAAAATGAAAGGGCTGATGATAAAATTTTGTAGAAATCGTGATGGAGCTCGAGGCAACCATCATGAGACCAATGATAACGAGGCATAACACCGCGCTAATGAGCCATTTGTCATACAGCGCTAAAGGCTTGTTGGTGGGTCTACCATGCTGTGTGTAGTGGCGCGGGCGCATGGTCATGATGAAGAAAGCGCATGAACGAGCTCAGCAAAGCACTCTCCGCGATGGACATAATCTTTAAACATATCCATGCTGGCACAAGCTGGAGAGAGGAGCACTACATCGCCGGGTTCAGCGGCTTGTTTAGCGAGCGTAATGGCCGCTTCAAAGGTGTCTGCGTGGGTGAGGGGGGCGGCTGTTTCTAATGCTTTAGCAAGCAGCGGCGCATCTTTGCCTATTAAAACCACTTCACGGACAAATTTTTTGATCACAGGGTTGAGTGGGCTAAAGTCAGCACCCTTCCCGAGACCTCCGGCAATGAGCACGATTTTTCCTGAAAGCGTGGGGCCAATTCCCTCAATTGCGGAAATGGCTGCACCAACATTGGTTCCTTTGGAGTCATTAATCCAGGTGACTTGATTGAGCTGTCGCACGGTTTGACATCGATGGGGCAATCCTGAAAATGTTTCTAAGACTTGACACATGGCTTGATGAGGAATGTTCGCATAAGAGGCTAACGCGCAGGCGGCAAGAGCATTTTGCCAATTGTGTTTGCCTTGCAGTTTGAGTGAGTGGATAGACAGCAATGGCTCTTTTCCAAAGGCCAGATAAGGGGTTTGGTGTTGCATCATGATGCCCCATTGGTTGTCAGCGGGGGTGTCTAATCCGAAACTGGTCGTGGACGCCGCGGTGGTTGGTTTAGTTTGCTCGTCTTCTCGATTGTATAAAAAATGCGTTGCATGATTGTAAATGCGGTGTTTGGCCTGAATATAGTTGTTTAATGTGTGGTGGCGATCGAGGTGATCGGGGGTGATATTGAGAACCGTGGCCGCAAGCGGTGCCAATGAAAAGGTGAGGTCGAGTTGAAAACTAGAGAGCTCAAGCACCCATAAATCATAATGGATGGTATCGTCTAAGAAATCGAGGATGGGGCGTCCAATGTTACCACCAACAGCAACCTGGATCCCTGCAGCTTTTGCCATTTCGCCAACCAAGGTCGTGACGGTCGACTTACCATTGGTTCCGGTGATCGCAATAACAGGTGCGTTGACTTGCTGAGCAAAGCACTCAATATCACCGATAATGGGGATACCATGACGCTTTGCTTGTTCAAGAAAAGGTTCTTCTAGTGAGAGGCCGGGGCTTGCAATCACTTGGGTGACCTTGCTATAGAGTGAAGAAGGAAAATCACCGAGAAAGACTTCTACGCCCGGGAAAGTCAGACTAAAATCAGTGAGTTGTTCAAGGTGTTTTCTTGTATCGAAGACCACAAAAGGCAGTTGTTTTTTATGTAAGTATCTCGCGACAGAATAGCCTGTTTGCCCAAGCCCCGCGACAAGATAAAAAGGTTTTTTCATGACCGGACTCCTTTGTAGGTTGGGCCTTGGCCCAACAAATAATCACGTGTTGGGCCAAGGCCCAACCTACTCACCGCAACTTGAGTGTGGCGAGGCCGCATAAGACGAAAATGACGGTGAGAATCCAAAATCGCACGATGATTTTAGGCTCTGTCCATCCTTTGAGTTCGAAATGATGATGTAAAGGTGCCATTCGAAATAGGCGACGCCCGTGCGTATATTTAAAATACCCGACTTGTAAGATAACCGAAAGGGTTTCCAGAACAAATAGCCCACTCATGATAAACAACACCAGTTCTTGGTGAATGATGACGGCGATGGTCCCAAGTGCTGCGCCCAATGCCAAAGAGCCCACATCGCCCATGAAGATATCCGCAGGGTAAGTGTTATACCAAAGAAAACCAAGCCCTGCGCCCACCATTGAGGCGCAAAAAATGGTGAGCTCGCCGGTGTTGGGAACAAAAGGAATGCCTAAGTAATGGGCATGAATGGTGTTGCTGGTTGCATATGCAAAAACACCCAGTGCGCCGGCCACCATCACAATCGGCATGATGGCCAATCCATCGAGCCCATCGGTCAGGTTAACCGCATTACTGCTGCCTACAATGACAAAATAGCCGAGGATCAGAAAACAAGGACCAAGAGAAATGAAGTTGTTTTTAAAAAAAGGAATGGTTAACTGCGTGTCAACAGGCAATGTCGCATGATGGTATAAATAAAAGACCACCAAGAAGGCGATCATCGATTGCCAAAAATATTTCCAACGCGCGGGCAAGCCGCGGCTATTTTTTTGCACAACTTTTCTGTAGTCATCGACCCAGCCGATGAGGCCAAAGGTAAGGGTGACAAAAAGCACTAATAACAAGGCGGGTTGGCTCAAGTCTCCCCAGAGTAGGCAGCTGATGGTAATGGCGAGTAAAATGAGCAATCCCCCCATCGTTGGCGTGCCAGATTTTGATAAATGAGTTTGCGGACCATCGTCACGCACCACCTGACCGATTTGCGTTTTCTTCAGCCACGATATCATCAGCGGGCCGAAACATAAGGCGACAATCAGCGAAGTGAGGGCTGCAAGAATCGAGCGAAACGTTAAATACTGGAAGACGCGCAGGATGTGATAGTCAGATTGGAAGAGTTGTGTTAACCAATAGAGCATGGGGTTACCTATGAAGTTGAAGGGAGAAGGGAGGCAACAATGTCTTCCATCGCTGCAGCTCGTGAGCCTTTTACCAGAATAGTGGTGTTGACATCAAGCAGCGGGGTTATTAATTTAATCAGTTCATCTTTTGATTGGCAGTGTTGTGCCTGTGGGCCAAAGCTTTTTGATGTTTCCTGAGTATGATGTCCGTAGGTAAAAATAAGGTCTAGCCCTTTTTCTTTTGCAGTCAGCCCTACTTGCTGGTGATGTTCCCGTGCATAGGGACCCAGCTCGCCCATGTCGCCTAAAACCAGGATGCGTCTTCCCTGCCTTGCGGCCAAGAGATCGATAGCGGCTAAAACGGAATGTAAATTGGCATTATAAGTATCATCGATGATAGTGGTGTCAGCGCGCCCCTTTAAGAACGTTTGTCTGCCTTTAACCCCTTGAAATGTGGTGAGTCCATGAATGATGTCTTTGGCATGAATGCCTGCAGCAAAACAACAGGCTGTCGCTGCTAATGCGTTGTTGACATGGTGCAGGCCAGGTAGTGATAGCGAGATTGCTTCCTCCCAATCCGGGGTACAGAGGATGAGTGAGGCGCAACCACTTGTGTTAAAGCAGATGTCTTTTGCATAAATATCGGCTTTTTTCAGCCGAGAAAAACGTAAACATTGTCTGGGCGCGATGAGTGCATCCCAGTGGTGTGCAAAGGCATCGTCCTTGTTGACAATCGCAATGCCCGCCGCAGGAAGTGCGGCATAGATTTCACCCTTTGTTTGTGCGATGTGTTCAATGGAGCCAAATTCGCCAATGTGGGCGGGGGCGATGTTATTCACCAATGCAATATGAGGATGAACCAGATTTGCCGTGTACTGGATTTCACCGACGTGGTTAGCACCCAGTTCGAATACCGCATATTGGTGAGTGGCCTGTAGTTTTAATAGGGTAAGGGGTACGCCTAAATGATTGTTGAGATTACCCTGGGTTGCCAGCGCTGGTTTGGGTAAAATGGCATAAATCATTTCCTTTACACTGGTTTTTCCATTACTCCCTGTGATCGCAATGATGGGAATCGAAAACCCTTGTCGGTGTAGGTTTGCAATTTTCCCTAACGCCTCAATCGGATCAGACACGACAAGCTCGGGAATCGCGAGCCCGCCAATTGCGTGCGCACATAAAATAGCGGCAGCACCTCGGCGTTGCGCATCTTGTGCAAACGCATGGCCATCGAGGTTTTGTCCCTTGAGGGCAATGAATAAACTGCCCGGGCCAACTTGTCGACTGTCGATGGTGATGTTGGTGATCGGCACGTCTTGTTGACACGGAATATGAAGGTGTTTTGCAAGGGTTTGAAGTTGCATAGTGTGAAGGGTACTAAGTCATGGATTCAAGTCTATGACGATAACGTGTTTTGGTTTCGTTTGTAAATGGTTTACGCTGATCATCCAGCAAATAGGTGTCTAAGCCCTCGGCAAGCTGCTGGGCTGTGTCGATCATTTTTTCAAGGCGCTCGGTATCGAGCGCTGGGCTATTCGACAAGTACATGAATAAACAAAGCCCTTTGGCATTAAATGCACCAATATTGGGTAAGTCAAATTTGCCAGTAGGTGTGGCCGCCGCGAGGCTACATAAAATCGGGCCCTGGCCATTGTGGTTTTGGTGGTAGTGAAATAATTGTTCTTCTCCAAAACGAAGGCCTACAGATAAGATCGTTTGTAGCATTTCATAGCCGGCTAATTGACGCTTGGGTTTGGCGAGCAAAAAGAGCATGAGTGTTTTTTCCACAGAGTCGGAAGAGTGCGGCATGACCGTTTGTGGGGGGGGGGCAGATCCACCCTCGTCCTCAAGAGTGACTTTCCTAACAGAAATAATTTCATCCGTGGACGCTTGATTTAGGATCGGCTTTTTTTCATCCAACGACAAAATGACCGGCTCTTTCTTTTTTAACATGCGAGTCAGCACAGCCACCACACTCAACAATAGGAAGATATTGAGACCGAGGCTCCAATTCATCGTTCACTCCATAAGCGTTTTATAATAGGGGATTTTGACATGACTGTGAGGAAAGTCAAACGTGAATATGTACCCTATATCGAATTAACAATTTTAATCAATTGGCTTTTTTGAAAATTTTCGGGCACATAATATAAATATCCCCCATCAATCGCTTTTGCAATTAAATCTGCTCTTTTGGGGCAGGCCAGCTTGTGCTTGATGGCGTCAACATGGCATTCAACCGTTCGTGGAGAGATCTTAAGCATTTTCGCGATCTCTTTATTTGTTTTCCCTCTGACTAATAAAAACAAACAATTTCCTTGCTTTTCAGTTAATTCAAAGGGGCGATGTGTATCACTCAAGATATAGCTTGCGGGGCGAGTGGTGTTGCCCAATAGTCTGGTATTGATGTGGTGTAACATCAGATAGGGTTTTAATAATGCCATGTCACTCACATCAGTACACTGATGAAAGCTGCCAATGATCGCTTTATTTTTGTTGAAAATGGGGCTTTTCTCAGCTAAAACTAATTTCCATCCGGTCGTGTAAGATTGGATGTCCAAAGCTAATAATTTCTTGCCTTGTTGATAGACCATTTTATCCATTTCCCTAAATCCTTCTGCGAATCTAGAGGCCGCACAGGGAATATCATGGTCTGTCTTACCCACTGGGTCATCAGCCGATTTCCAACCTAGTAGTTCAGCAAATTCTTGGCTAAAGCCTGTAAAATTTGAATCCAAGTCTTTGATACATCGTAATCCAGGCAAGGTTGCAATCAGGTTTTGCTTATCAAACATCATGCCCTCCGCATATCTCACCATACCCGTGTTTGACCACGGTATGCATGAACAACAGTTATGCGTAAATTATAACCTTAATTTACATATAATGAATCATTTAAAATCATTATCAGGAGAATTTTATGGGTAAGTTACACATTATAAGCGCAGATGAGCGGGTATTGTTAAATTCAATTGTTGATTGGGCACAGAATGATTCTTGCTGTATTTTTGATTTTCAACATATAAGAGCTTACATTGAGTCCGCACTTATAGAATATACGTTTAATCGTACGATCATGAGCTATTTCGACAAAATAGATTTAGCGCAAATAGCTTTCAAAAACGATAAAACACAAGATGCTTCGAGAATTTATTTAAAAGAAAAATTAAGTACATTTCTGGGATCAACACCACCTGAAACAATACCTAAAAATAGTATCGTGTATTTTTTATTGGAAAAATTTAAAGTTGCTCATAAAAATGGTGATATATACGCAAAATACGACCCACATCCAAACGCCTTTCTTCCTACTGTCAATGAATTGCGTTGTTATTATGTATCTCAATCTATATTTAGTCGTGTGAAAAATAAAATTTTTTATCCGCAATGTAATGTCCAGACCATTATTCAAGACCTTCAAACGAGATCCGATAAAGCATTTGAAACAGCTATCACCCCAGCCGAAATTGGAAAAGCGGAAAATTCTGCCTCAACAAAAACATTAAAGCATTTTGGTCTTTTCCGCGAAAAACTAAAGATGGATATAGAAATGAGTCACTTCATACCATTTATAGCAAGAAATCGGGACGAGGCAGTGTCAATACAAAAACCCAAATAACCATAGAGGAATTTTATGGCCGCTACCTTGCTCAATATCATCACAAGCTAAAAATGCCTGCTCGAGTGATTGAATTTGTGCAAATTCTTTTTTTCGTCCACCGATTTCAAAAATTAATTGGTTATCAATCATAAAATCACCCTGCAAGGGGGTGCTCACCTCATGTTGATAAGATAGCATGCTCAAAAAAAACAGCTCCCTGAGTGTGCCGATATTGGGGGGCATCGGGCATAACGCATACATCTGATTGGGATTATCTAAATAAATTTTATCAGGACTTTCTAATTTCTGAAATTTTTGAGAGGTTTTCATGCATAATCGAATCAATGAGGAATCATTCAAATAGTGCAAATAGGTTTTTAACGTGCGCTCATCCCCAATATCTAACAT
This sequence comes from Gammaproteobacteria bacterium, assembly GCA_026399205.1. Lineage (GTDB taxonomy): Bacteria > Pseudomonadota > Gammaproteobacteria > Legionellales > Legionellaceae > 2-12-FULL-37-14. The sequence continues at coordinate 100,837 of JAPLRL010000045.1, read as the reverse complement.
ATTTTTTAGTTTGCTTAAATTTGCTGTAAATGGCACAGTGTTGGCGATAAATGACATCAATTGCTTGATTTTACGAATAGAGTGACCTGTTAATGCGGGATAAACATTCGGTAAATCAGATTCTAGTGCATAATGTAAGTTTTGCTCCAAGGTAATAAAATACAGTCTGGGATCATTTAATTGTCGGTAGTAAGGATAATATCCAGTTTGTAAATACTGTTTAAATTCCACCATTATTTTTAGCTGCTGCGGCTTCAATAAACCTAAAAGGGTGTGCGTGATTTCCGCCTGATTTTCAATCAAATCAGTGAGTGAAAAGTGCGGGAGAGTGAGTTGATGTTGTAGTTCTAAATACTCTCTCAAAGAATAACCAGGCATGATACTCACGACAGCTCGTCTTGATAAATCATGCGTTCCTTTATGAATTTCCAGTGCTGAGCTACCCGATGCCATGATAGTGAGATCAGGGTAGGTGTCAAAAATACTTTTTAATTCCTTTGACCAATCGACATAATGATGAATTTCATCAAAAGCGATACATTTTCCACCCATCTGATGAAACGACTCGGCAATCTCATATAGTGATCCTTGTCCAATTAAAAAATGGTCGGTTGGTACATATAAAATTTCACTACTTAACAAATTATGCTGCGCTACTTTTAATAATTGCTGAATCAAAAACGTAGTTTTACCCACACCGCGTTGTCCAATGAGAACGCCAAGCCGCGCACGCATGAAATCTTGTAAGATACCGCGTTGATAAGTTTGATGATGGATGTCTAAAAATCGACGGCTTAATATATATAGCTCATTGATTAAAAGGGTGCGCGTGGATTCCATGGATTGCACTCCGTTTTTATTTAATAAATAATAGTATTGCATTACTATAATAGCGTTAATTATGTCGTAATGCAATTCTTACGCCCCCCCCCCTAACTGGGTAAATATATTGACAATTCATGCCCATCATCATATCTTGATGATAAATATTAGACCAAGTTGTCAGGAGAGCCCGTGCCAAATTCAGTTTTAGAAGACAGCATGCCATTCGCAGAGCAACAAGAGCTAAGTGTTGTCAGTCGATGCGCAGAACAAAAGAGAAATGCGTTTTGCAAGATGGTGGAAGAGGGTGAGCTTGATAAAATAAAAGAAATCATGGCCACAGAGCCTCAAGCGAGGGGATACATTGATACGGATATCCTGATGATCGCGTTAACCCGGACTCATCATATTGAGATGATGCGATATCTTCTCGGTATTGCCGATCAGAAAGGCATTTTGACTGAACATAACAATCGCGTGTTAATTGCCATTATTGGGTGTCACCATGTTGAGTTGTTTAATGAAGTCTTAAACAACACTGCCGTTCAACAAACATTGCAGGAAGGACAAGGCCTCATGGACTGTATTCGCGAAGCCGTTAGTGCGAATACGGATGTGTTCTTAGAGGCGCTGATATTACTCGTTCCTTGCGAGAGAAGGAAGGAAACGCTCACTCATCAGCTCGATAGAGCAATTGAGACGATGCGGACAGACGACACAGCGGTCGCCACATTCATCTTAAAACATATTGATGGCGTTGAGCTGACATTTGAGCAGGTCGAGCATCTCCCCTATTTGATGCAAAAAATGGAGAGAGATGTACACGATCAGCTAGAAGCTTCGGTTGATGTTGATGCGGTTTATGACGTCATTCAAGGCCGGCTCAATTTACTTAAACAACTCTTGGCATTTCCTCCACTATTAAAACATATTGAGTCTTGTGCTCTCACTATGAGTAACAACATTGTTGAGAAGTGTATGGTGGACTATCTTGTGGAGAACGAAAACGCGGAAGACCTAATGACAAAACAGCTTGAAATTTTCTATCTTATCTTAAAAAGAATGCTAAGAAAGAATTCAAAACTTAAAGACTCAGTATACGACACTGATCAAGAGCTAAGACGAAACTGCATCGAAGTGCTCCTTTCTTTTCATCAGTTAAGGCAATTCGAATCCGAGCGGCATGAAATCGCTGCGGTTGTTGAGGAGGATGATCTTGAAGGTCAGGTTTACTTGCAGCGACTTTTAGAGGAACCGTTGATTGATGATGTGAGTGAGCAGGATAGTAATGACCCGGATAGTAGTGATGATGAGGGTTCTGCTTATCCTGGGGTTTTCTTTTCTGATAGGGGTCGGAGGGGTGGCGATTGTAATGGGCCGCGTAGAGGCTGGTCGTGTTGAGTTGGGGGTTGCTGTGGGTCGGTGTGGGTCGTTGTAGGGTGGGCAAAGGAGCCTAGCGGTGAGCTTGCAGGTTAGCAGTAAACCATCAGGCGACGTGCCCACCAGGGATGGCACCGAGCCACCGGTGGGCACGTCGCCTGATGGTTTACTGCTAATCTGCAGGTTCAAAGTCAGGCTCCTTTGCCCACCCTACAACGACCCTACGACTTTTTTTTCGAAGGCCGATGCCAGCCTTTAATACTCTTGGTTTCTTGGATAGAAAGCGTTAACGTATCGGCGGGAGCATGTTCACGCAGGGTGGTTCCTGCGCCAATCGTTGCACCTTTTCCAACCTCAACAGGTGCAATCAATTGAGTACCTGATCCGATAAACGCGCCATCTTCAATCTTGGTTTGGTGTTTATTGACACCGTCATAATTACAGGTGATGGTTCCGGCACCAATATTCACCTCTTTACCAATGGTTACATCGCCAAGATAAGAAAGGTGATTGGCTTTTGAATGCACATCAAATTGGGCATTTTTGGTTTCAACAAAATTTCCAATTTTGCAATGATCGTGCAAGGTGGTGCCTGGTCGAATATGGGAGAAGGGACCAATGGTGCAGTGATTGCCAATGTGTGCTTGGGTGATGATGCTATGCGGTAGTATATGGGTATGTTCACCCACGGCTACATTGTTAAGAACACAGTGGGGTCCAATGGTGCATCCTTTTCCGAGGACGACATCGCCCTCAAACACCGTGTTGATATCAATATAAACATCTTGCCCAGCCTGGAGCGTGCCTCTGATGTCGATACGCTCAGGATCCATAATTTTAACCCCCTGACTCAGCAATTGATAAGCCTGCTGTTTTTGCCAGTAGCGTTCTAAAGTAACGAGTTGCCGTGGGGTGTTAATGCCTTCTACCTCCATGGAGTTGTCTGTTGCCACTGATAAAATGGGGATGTGGTCAAGATGCGCTAATTTAACAATATCGGTGAGGTAGTATTCTTGTTGGCGATTATGGGGCTGGATGCTGGGTAGCCAGCGTTGCAAGTCTGCGGTATGCGCAAGACAAATCCCACTGTAGATTTCTTGAATAGCGAGCTGCTGTGGCGTGGCATCTTTTTGTTCGACAATGCCGGTTATTGCGTTTTTAGCATCACGGATCACACGGCCATAACCTGTGGGGTCAGGCAGTGTGGTTAATAATAAATTTAGGGTGGTCTCATTCGATTGAGAAGACAGCTGCAGCAGCGATGCAAGTGTTTGTGGTTGAATGAGGGGCACGTCACCTGATAGAACCAAGACTTGGCTCGATTCGGGGAGAAATGGCAAAGCTTGCAATAATGCATGTGCCGTTCCGCGTTGTTCGGGCTGATGAATCCAATGGATCTCGTCTTGTTGAAAGGCTTGTTGCAGTTGCTCGCCACCGTGGCCATATATCACGTGGATAGTGGTCGGCTTAAGCGTTTGCGCGGCTTTCATGACCCAGGCCAATAAGGGTCGACCTGCTAGACAGTGTAAGACTTTAGGAAGCGTGGAGTACATTCTGGTTCCGAGTCCTGCAGCAAGAATGACAACGTGGAGTGGTAGAGGGTTTGACATAAAAATGGGCCGAGCTGAGAGAGAATTGACTATGTTATCTTATTGGAGCGGTTGGGCCAAGGCCCAACCTACGGCGTTAAGGCCCTCACACATCGTACGGCCATTTGGCTTGCTTTGGCAGAGCCAGACTGAAAACTACTGCCGCCAGAGGCAATATATTGAAACCAGGCGTATAAATTGGGGCTATTACTGTTTTCTGTGGAGCTCCAATACATTCCCCAAAGGTTTCCAAGATTACCGTTGTCAACTAAGTTTGATAACATATTTTGCATGCTGGGTTCCGCATTCGTCCCACACCCAGGATCAGTAGATGAATTAGGCATATAGTATCCTAACTCGCAAATAGAGGGTAAATACCAATCTGAGTAACCGGATATACTTTGCCGACAAACCCCTGCCGCATAGCTTGATGGGTCAAGCGGCAATTGAGTGACGATGCGATATGTATTCCCATTGGGATCGACAGTAGAGGTTCCCGGAAAATAATAATTTCCATTTTTGATGCTATCGGCAAGTGTTTTATAACAGTTGTCATAAGATTCCGTGGTGCAGCCCGGACTCGGATCCCACGCGATAGAGTCGGCTTCGTCGCTTGCCTCAACCACTTTGCCACCGATGCTGACATTATCTGGATATTTTGAATATTTATCGTTGATAGAGAAAAGATATCCCCCTTCATAGACACATCCATAACTGAGTACAACCACCTTGACTCGGATTGCAAGTGCATTATTTGCACTCACGGTGATTGTGCTCGGTATCGCTAACGTGCCCGTATGACAATTTGAAGAGGCGATTGAACCTGGTTTAATCGATATAGTGCACGTACCTGAAGGCGGTAGTTGTTCCCCACAGTCATGTGTGGCCGTAGTCCCGTCAGGCCAGTTTGGGTAATGAAGGGTTAATCCCTGAGCGGTTTCTTTTCCAGTATTTTGGAGTGTAATGGTCCGTATATTGCCCGTTAAAGCAGGATTAAGTTGAGGGTTATTAACGGATAGGGCCAATTGATGGACGTTGGATGTGAGGGCTGTCCTCAAGATGGGGTCTTTAGCGGATAGTGAGGGTTGAATGAGACCTATAGATAAGATCAATATATAGCTATATTCTATTTTTTTGTCCATAGTGTTTGCGATGTCCTTATCACTGACTGCTACATGAATTATTTTTATAATACCATTAATTTTTGAAAACGCGCGATCCCTTGCTTATTCCATGTAATTTATGGAGAATTCAAAGTAATGAGATGCAGTGAATAGTGGAAAACATGATTGTGGACAAAGCCGGTTATCGGCTGAATGTAGGGATCATTTTGATTAACCCGTCAGGACGGTTGTTTTGGGGGAGGCGATCGGGTCATGATGCCTGGCAATTCCCCCAAGGGGGCGTGACGAAGGGGGAGTCGGTTGAAAAAGCGATGTATCGCGAATTATATGAAGAAATTGGCTTGGAATCGCGAGATGTTGGTGTTTTGGCCGTCACACGTCGTTGGCTGCGTTATCGTTTGCCCAAGCAGTATTTAAGGCGAGGGGCAAGTCCTTTGGTGATTGGCCAAAAACAAAAGTGGTTTTTATTAAAGCTATTGACCTCTGATCAGAAAATTAGGCTTGATTTAAGTGAATCGCCTGAGTTTGATAGCTGGCGCTGGATTGAATCTCCTGATCCACAATCAGAAGTGATTTTTTTTAAGCAACAGGTTTATTCGTTGGCTCTAAAAGAATTTGACCCCATTATTCAGTCGATTAAGGTACAACGAGCGCCTTAAAAAGTGGTATAATCCCAGAGCACACCATCATTGGGCCAAGGCCATGTTAAAAGTTTTAAAACGAATCGTACAGGATGTCACTACAGCGACCAATTTAGCGGAAGCTTTAGACATTTTGGTTCAGCGGGTTCGCAAAGCCATTGAAGCCGATGCCGTGTCTGTTTATTTGATAGATCACCGCTGTATGGAGTACGTGCTTGTCGCGACGGATGGGTTGAATAAACAAGCCCCCTTTCGAGTGCGCATCGATTTAGAATTAGGCCTGGTTGGATTGGTCGGGCGTCGCGAAGAGCCGATTAATATTGATGAGGCAAAGCATCATGCCGACTTTTCTTTTCACCCCTTATTAGACGATGGTTATTTGCATGGTTATCTTGGCGTGCCGATTATTCAGCACCGTAAGTTATATGGCGTACTATGTGCCCAGCAGATTGAACCCCGCGCATTTGATGATGCTCAAGAAGCCTTTTTAATTACATTAGCCGCTCAGTTGGGCGGAGTGTTGGTTCAGGCCGAGGGCAGTGGGGAATTATTAAAACTGGTTGAGCCAGAATCGTTTGCAAGAGAAAAAGCAGAAACATCGTCGACGACCGTCTTGACAGGGATTGGTTGCGTGCCAGGGATTGGGATTGGCAGTGGATTGGTGGTGTACCCTTTAGCCGACTTGGACATGGTTCCTCGACATACGATTGACGATGTTGACGGAGAGTTGTTCATTTTTTTCCAAGCATTGCAAGCCGCACGTGAAGAGATGGTTCGTTTAGCAGATCGGATGAAAACAACCGTTGCCGAAGAAGAGCGCGCGTTGTTTGATGTGTACTTACGTATTTTAGATAAAGACAGCTTAGGTGCCGAAGTGGCGACGGTGATCCGCGAAGAGCGCTTGTCCGCACAAGCATCACTCTCGATTGTGATCAAGAAACATGTGCAGCAATTTGAAAACATGGAAGATGAATATCTGCGAGAGCGTGCGAGTGACTTTCGTGATTTAGGGCGACGCGTGTTGGCCGAGTTACAACGTTCGCTACGTGAAGAATTGGTCTACCCGCAACGCACGGTGTTGATTGCTGAGGAAATGACAGCAGCAGATTTAGCCGCAGTGCCCGAAGGACAACTCGTGGGGATTGTGTCTGCGAGAGGGGCGAATAATTCGCATGTGGCGATTTTAGCTCGCGCCTTGGGTGTTCCTTCCGTGATGGGGGTTCGTGGTTTAAAAATAGAACAGTTATCGCGACGTGCGGTCATTGTAGATGGGTATGATGGGCAAGTCTTTATTTCTCCAACCAAACATGTCTTAACTCAGTATAAAAAACTTGCCGAAGAAGAGCGTGCTCTGAATCAAAGTTTGATGGGGCTACGGGATAAACCGGCGCAAACCCTAGATGGGCATCTTATTTCGTTACAGGTTAATATAGGTCTTGCACTAGACACAGGATTATCGATGAATGTGGGGGCGGAGGGCGTTGGCTTGTACCGCTCAGAAGTACCGTTTATGAGTCGCGATCGCTTCCCCTCTGAAGATGAACAATATGTGATTTATCGACAAATCTTGAAAGCGTTTTCTCCGCAACCGGTGACCATGAGAACCTTGGATATTGGTGGAGATAAGGCCTTGTCTTACTTTCCTGTCCAAGAAGACAATCCTTATTTGGGTTGGCGGGGGATTCGGGTGACCCTGGATCATCCCGATGTGTTTTTAATGCAACTGCGTGCCATGATGCGCGCCAGTGAAGGGCTCAATAATCTACGGATTATGTTGCCTATGGTGACGACACTTGGTGAAGTAGAGGAAGGGCTCTATTTAATTGACAAAGCACATACCGAATTATTAGATGAAGGGGGCGAGATTGAGCGGGCAAAAGTAGGGGTCATGATTGAGGTGCCCGCAGCTGTTTCACTGGTTCGTGACTTGAGTGACTGGGTTGATTTTATCTCTGTTGGCAGTAACGATCTCACACAATATTTACTTGCAGTTGATCGAAACAATGCGCGTGTTGCGGGGTTGTATGATTCCTTTCATCCGGCCATGCTACGGACTTTAAAACAAATTGTATCCGATGGGCATGATGTGGGGTTGGAAGTGAGCATTTGCGGTGAAATGGCAAGTGATCCTTTGGCGGTTATTTTATTATTAGGCATGGGATATGATACGCTGAGTATGAATGCTGCAAGTTTGCCTAAAATTAAATGGCTCATTCGCAGCGTGTCGATTGCACAGGCAGAAGTTTTGTTACAAGACGTATTGAGGTCACGAGATACCAAAGATATTCGGCTTTATTTAGAGAATGCCATGCATCAACATGGTTTGTCTGAGTTACTACGAGTGGGGAGATCATAGCGTGGTATTTGCCTTTCAATTTCAAGATGTGCTTTATATATTAGCTGGCGCGCTGACCGGGATATTGTCCGGGGTGCTTGGGATTGGCGGGGGCATTATTGTGGTGCCCGCGCTTTTGTTTATTTTTGAAATGGAACCTGGTATTCCCGACGCAATATCAATGCATATGGCGGCGGGTAGTTCGCTTGCGGTCATGTTATTCACGTCGTTCGCTGCGGTGCTTGCACATTATCGCCTCGAGCCGATTTTGTGGTGGGTGTACCAGCGATTGTGGTTGGGTATTGTATTAGGCACTGTTTTTGGTGTTTTAATGGCGACGCAGTTGCCGACGGGATGGCTCAGGATTTTATTTGCCTTTTTTTTGTTGTTTATTGCTTATAAAATGGTGATGCATAAAGAATCTATTGTGCAAAAAGAGGTGTCTTTTCCGTCCGATTGGGTGGGTCGTTTGGTGACGTTTTTTATTGGCGTGCAATCGGGGTTATTAGGGATAGGCGGGAGCGTGTTGATTATCCCTTATTTAACGTATTGCGGTATTGAGCCACGACGAATTGTCCCTGTTTCCTCTTTGTGCACATTGACCGTAGCGTGGATTGGGACGGCGACGTTTATCTTGTCTAGAAATGAGGCAGTGACGACTCATTATGCAACAGGGTATATTTACTGGCCGGCGGTGATGTGGGTGGCGTTGTCTAGCATGCTGTTTGCACCATTGGGCGCGAAGTTGAGCTATCAATTGCCCATTCAGCTGACGCGCTATCTGTTTGTTGGCATTTTATTAGTGACTAGCGTAGGATTATTTTTGTGATTCAATATCCAGCATTTCATCCTGTTGCATTACAGTTAGGGCCACTGAAAATTCATTGGTATGGCATTATGTATTTGTTAGGGTTCATGCTGGCGTGGGGGTTGGCTCGTTTGAGGGCGAAACGTTATCATTTAACCTGGTCCCCGTCAGAAATCGAAGATTTAATTTTTTATGCGGCCGTTGGGGTGATTCTTGGCGGGCGGTTAGGGTATATGTTGTTTTATAACCAAGGACGTTGGCTGAGTGATCCGCTTAGTTTATTGCGTATTTGGGAAGGCGGGATGTCGTTTCATGGTGGACTTTTGGGCGTTGCGGCCGCATTGTATTTTTTTTCAAAAAAACACAAACGTTCTTTTTTGTCCGTGGCTGATTTTACTGCGCCATTGGTGCCGCTGGGTCTGGGTCTAGGTCGATTAGGTAATTTTATTAATGCAGAATTGTGGGGACGTGTGACGGATGTGCCATGGGCCATGCGCTTTCCTCATTCAGATGGTCTACCTAGACATCCTTCACAACTATATGCGATGGGGTTAGAAGGGGTTGTGTTATTTTTCTTGGTGTGGATCTATGCGTCATCTCCCCGAAAACCTGGAAAGATAACGGGCGTTTTTTTGATGGGATATGCGGTTTGCCGAGGGATCAACGAATGTTTTCGTCAGCCTGATCCACAATTAGGGTTCATTGCATTTGGCTGGTTAACCATGGGACAGTTGTTGTCTCTCCCCTTATTGATGGTAGGCTGTTATTTGTTTTGGAGGAAAACATGAAAACGTATTTGGCGTTACTGAGTCATATTTTGTCATCTGGGGTTGATAAAACAGATCGAACCTCAACCGGCACGCGCTCTGTGTTTGGCTATCAAATGCGTTTTGATTTAGCAAAAAGCTTTCCATTGGTGACCACGAAAAAAATTCATTTGAAAAGTGTGATTCATGAATTATTGTGGTTTTTGAAAGGGGACACCAATGTTGCGTATTTGCAGGAAAACGGTGTGCGCATATGGAACGAATGGGCTGATGCCTCAGGAGAGTTAGGTCCTGTGTATGGGAAACAATGGCGTAGTTGGCCCACGCCAGATGGTGGATCTATTGATCAATTGAGTTTGGTTGTAGACGAAATAAAACGCTCTCCTAACTCGCGGCGACTGATTGTCAGCAGTTGGAATGTAGCCGAGCTCTCAAAAATGGCATTGATGCCCTGTCATGTTTTGTTTCAATTTTATGTTGCTAATGGACGCCTGTCTTGCCAGCTTTATCAACGTTCCGCAGATGTTTTTTTAGGCGTGCCATTTAATATCGCGTCCTACGCATTACTCACTTGCATGGTTGCGCAGCAGTGTGGATTAGAACCGGCGGAATTCATTTGGACAGGAGGAGACTGCCATCTGTACTCCAATCATTTTGAGCAAGCCCAGTTGCAATTGTCACGCTCGCCTTATCCTTTACCGAAGCTGCAATTGACTCGTCAACCGGATAGTTTGTTTGACTATGATTTTGATTGTTTTCAATTTATTGATTATGTGTCGCATCCGCTGATTAAAGCGCCGATTGCGGTGTGACTTGACTAGGGACACGTCATCCTGAGCGCCAGCGAAGGATCCCCCCTAGCTAGCAATGTGCTAATTAGCAGGAGATCCTTCGCTGGCGCTCAGGATGACGTGGGGAGTTACGACGAGGGGCGTTATTGTTTCAATTACAAACCACTTGGTGTATAATAAATCAAATTAAGCTTAACGGTATCCCTACCCTATGCCAAAAGACGTCATTCATGTATTCATACAAGGCAAAGCGAATAGCGGAAAAACTGAATTATTTGGTACACATCCCTTGCTGTTTCGGATAACACCGCAGAACACACCCGTGTCGCTTGTCTTGCATCGGGGTGCGCTTTCTAAGCAGGCAGGACCTAGGGTGATATTTTATTGTGTTGATCTAGGTGAGCCCGTGGATCTTGCGGTGATTGAATCAGACATTCAAGCGATCTATCGACACCCTGAGTTTTCTAAAAAAAATACCTTGATTTGTTTAGTGGGGACTAAAGCTGATTTACCAGATGCTGCAACGCACTATCAGGTGTTAGAGGCGTGTTCATTCCAATTAGGCCTGGGTCATCCCATTCGCACGTCAGTTATGACGGGCGAGGGGATGGAGCAACTGCAGGGGGTTTGTTATTTCTTAGTGCAGGATGAACTTAAAGCCCCACTGAGACAATGCAAAATTCTTTATCAAAAGGTCAGAAAAGAATTGGTAGACGCGATTGCGTATTTACCCTGGACGATGCGGCGAAAAATTCAGGGTGAATTGGATCTCTTGGAACGAGGGGGGCGCACGATCTATGTATTTCATCAAAATTGCAAGACGATTTTAGGTGAGCGATACGCTTCTTTCAAAAAAATGGTGATCTTATTGATGGTTGTAGCCGTGATCACATTTTTGATTGCCGCGATTGGGTTTGGGATTGGGTTGGTTGCAGGAGCGTGGCTAGGGGTCGCCGGGATGCTTTCAGGGGTTGCGGCAGGATCGAGCGCTTCTGTCAGCGTAGTATCAGCTTCATTGGCCGCAGGGGTTGGCGCCGGTTATATGACTCAGGGTTTTATGAAACCGCCTAAAAAGACAGCTCAGCAAGAGGTCGCAGCACTCATCACCCAGTTACAGCCCTCGTAATCTGCTCAAACTTCATGTAAGCTTTAAAGATCACTGGTTGATTCAATGTTAATGGGCTCATGGCAAAAATAGCACTATATCTAGCGGGCGGCGGTGCCAGAGGGGCCTATCAGGTTGGTGTTTTAAAGGCGATTCAACATATTTTAGAGGCCAAATCACTGCCCTTTGAAATTATTTCAGGGGTGAGTATTGGGAGTATCAATGCGGCTATTCTTGCCGAAAGCGCGCATGACTTTGCCAAAGGCACAGAAAAATTAGAAACGCTTTGGCGTGATATTTCTTCACATAGTATTTTTGATGCGAGCAATTATGGGTTAAGTAAATCCCTGATGTCGAATATCAGCCACGCGGTGGTTAAGCATAGTCAGGCAAGTCATTTGTTAGATAGTCGACCTTTGCAGGCATTCATCAATGAACACGTCCATTTCAATACGATTCAGTCGCATATTGATAATGGCACGCTTGATGCGTTTGAAATCATTAGCCATTGTTATGAAACCCAGCAAAGCATTTCGTTTTATCAATATCATTTGCCTATTTTTGAAGATTGGCAATATCCACGGCACGTCAGTCAACGCGCTCATCTGTCCATGGAACATATTCTTGCCTCCAGCGCATTGCCGTTTTTTTTCCCAACGGTAAAAATAGATGGCCTGCATTTTGGGGATGGCAGTATGGGATTGGTTTCTCCACTGCGTGGTGCGATTCGTTTTCAAGCCGAGCGAGTTCTTATTATTGGCACACGTCCGGTTGCAGATTTTTCTCATACTCATTTGTCCTATAAAGAGGGAATTGGATTTGCAAATGTGCTCGGTAGTATGTTGAGTGGATTGTTTTTAGATAACCTGGATAGAGATATCGAGATGGTCAATCGGATGAATGACATTGCACGCTTATTGTCTTTATGGAAAAAGCGTTACTCACCTTGGCGACCGATTAAAACCTTATATTTACGCCCGAGTAAAGATGTTGCAGCAATCGCACAATCTCAATATAAAACTATGCCAACGTTGTTGCGTTTTATGCTGAATTTATTAGGTGCGAAAAGCCACTCAGGCGACTTACTGAGTTTCTTATTATTTGAACCCGCGTTTGCAAAAGAACTGCTCGAGCTGGGTTATAAGGATGGCATGGAGAAAAAGGCCGATATTATTGAGTTTTTTACGGGGCGGTAGGTTGGGCTAAGGTTGAACACCCTTAATACGCTCGAATACCCCCTCTCCCGCGCTAGAAGTTTGAACAGTATATTGATGTCTTTCGCGGGGGAGGGTTGGGGAGGGGGCAAACCGCGTTATAAACCCCCTCCCTAACCCTCCCCCGCGTTCAAGATATGAGTCTTATGAGGGGTTCGTGCGCGGGAGAGGGGACTGATCGGAGTGTATTAAAGCCTTAGAGACGTTGCCTACTATTTCAATGTCTTCGTCACAATCTCACGTAAATCTTTTGATAAATCTAGATTCGCAAGATGCTCTAACTGTGCTTTCATTAAGGCACGACGCTGGGGTTCATAGCGTTGAAAGCGTGTAAACGGCGTGATCAACCTTGCAGCAACTTGGGGGTTAATTTTATCTAAAGTGGATACAACCTCAGTGAGCAACGCATAACCACTCCCATCCAATGCATGAAAATACCGTGGGTTAACCGCTGTAAATGCGCCGATCACTGCGCGCACTTTGTTGGGGTTGGTCATGTTAAATTTGGGATGGAGCAGTAGCGCTCTGATCTGTTGCAATACGGCAGGATGATCGGCCGCGGCTTGGGCTGAAAACCATTTGTCGAGCACCAAGGCTTCGTTGCCCCAGCGTTGATAAAAACGCTCGAGTGCATCTTGGCGCAAGGTGGCATCAGGATGTTGAGCCAGTAGGGTGAGTGCGGCAAGTTCATCCGTCATGGTTTTTGCTTCTTTAAATTGACGTAAACAATGGGTCCAGGCTTCTTTTGATCCTGTTTTACAGAGTAAGGCTAAACACAGGTTTCTTAATCTTCGCCGCGCAAATGCAATCGGCTCCATGGTATGGGTTTCTGCCAGCCATAGTGTCTCGACCGTTTTCAGCGCACTGTCTGCAATGACATTCACTAAGGCTTTTCGATAAGCCTCGCGTGCATCTTCAATGCTGTCGACATCGACTTCATTAAAGCAAGCGGCCACTTCCTCGAACGACGGTGGGGTTAATAACTCAGCACGTAACGCCATATCGATGGTGTCGTCTTCTAATACATGCAAATAGGCTTGTCCAATAGAGGCTGGTAAGGGTGTGATTTTTTGATGAGTTATCCAGTCTGTTAGCGTACGTAAGGCAAGCTGAAGTGCTGCCTCCCATTTGGCAAATCCGTCGGTCTCAAATTGTAATAAAACAAGGAGATCGGCGAGAGATTGCTGATAGTGTAATTTAATGGGCGCAGAAAAATCACGAAGTAATGAGAACACAACGCCATCAGGGAGATCGGTGAATTCAAAGGATTGCGTTTCTTTTTTGAGTTCTAGGCAGGGCGTTGCTAATGTTAGGCGCTTGCCATCTTGGGTGAACGCTGCGATTTGAATGGGAATATGAAAGGGCTCTTTGCTTTTCGATTCAGGTGTTGCTCGACAAGATTGCGTGAAGGTGAGGGTTAGTTTTCCGGGTTCATCTTGTCTGACCACACGGACTTCTGGCGTTCCCGCTTGGCTATACCAGCGTTTAAACTGGCTTAAATCGATGTGGTTTGCGGTTTCCATTGCAGCCACAAAATCATCAATGGTGACAGCTTTTCCATCATGCTTATCGAAGTATAAATCCATGCCCTGACGGAACCCTGCTGCACCCAATATCGTATGCTGCATGCGGATGACTTCAGATCCTTTGTCATAGATTGTCGCCGTATAAAAGTTGTTAATTTCTTCATAAGAGTCTGGGCGAACAGGATGTGCCAAAGGTCCTGCATCTTCAGGAAATTGGACTTGACGGAGGAGCTTTACATTGGCAATGCGTTTTACCGCTTTTGCGTAGCGATCACCCGAAAAAGCATGCTCACGAAAGACCGTGAGGCCTTCTTTTAAACTGAGCTGAAACCAATCTCGGCAGGTCACGCGGTTGCCCGACCAATTATGAAAGTATTCATGCCCAACGACATCTTCGACGCTGGTATAGTCAGTGTCTGTTGCCGTATTGGGGCTGGCTAAAATATATTTTGCATTAAAAATATTTAAGCCCTTATTTTCCATAGCACCCATGTTAAAGTCACTCACCGCGACGATCATATATGTATCTAAATCATATTCGCGGCCGTAGTGTTCTTCATCCCAGCGCATGGCGTGTTGTAGCGAAGCCAAGGCATGAGCACATTTATCTGTTTGACCGTGTTCGACATACAAATGGAGATTAATGACGCGACCAGAGCAAGTGGTAAATGTTTCTTTGACCAAGGCCAGATCGCCTGCCAATAATGCAAATAAATAAGAAGGTTTTTTAAAGGGATCGTGCCACTGCGCCCAGTGCCGGCCGTCTGGCAATGCGCCTGTTTCTTGCAAATTACCATTGGATAGCAAGATAGGAAAAGCTATTTTATTCGCTTGAATTCGAGTCGTATACACGGTCAACACATCAGGGCGGTCAGGAAAGTACATGATTCGCCTAAAGCCCTCTGCTTCGCATTGTGTGCAAAACAACTGATTGGTTTGATATAAACCGGATAGATGGGTATTCAGGTGGGGGAATATTTTCGTTTTGATTTTGAGAACGAATTGATCAGGGACTTGCTCGATGATTAAATCCATTCCAACGTGTTTGTACTCATTCTCAGATAATGGACGACCCTCTAATTCAATTGAAATCAACTCTAAACTATCGCCATATAAATGGAGTGCACCTTTGTCTTTTCTTTGGAAAGAGAGCTCTGCTTCTACAAAAGTTTCATGGTCATGTAAATCAAAGCAGAGGTGAACGTAATTGAGTTCAAACGGAAACGGGGTGTAATCTTTGCGATATACCGTGTGTGCGGTCATGGGGTTCATCCTTGGTTTGAAATAGTCTTAAAGCTCGTCTTGCTCTCTCTGAGCGCGGAGCCATCTCCTCCAATTGCCGATAAGCGGCCTGTTCTTCACCGGATAGTGATGCTATTTTTATGTGATTAGCCAATGCTGCCATCGTAACATCAGTTTCGGGTAAAATGATATCCTGAGTCATGTCTTCAATCCAGCTTTTATTACAATTACAAGCCCATTCGACCATTTGTGATACCTCCTTTTTTTGGCTGTCCCAAAAGATGGCCAGTACGGATATCCCTGCCAATAACCCAACGACAATCGGTAACCATATGGGAACAAAAAAAGGAAAGCATAGGGCTAATGCATCGACAAAAAAATAGCCTGATGAGAATCCGGCACATAAACTGGATAGAGCAAAAGAGGTAATAGCGATGAACCGAAAAATAGAGAGCCTGTTAGATTGTCTTGTTTTTTCTAATTTTGCAGCGTGTTGCTCGATGAGTTTGGCTCGGCTAGCAATCATGTCGACTAATGCCTGATGGTCGTCTTGAGATACCGTGTTGTTTTGACAAGCGCGGTAAAAATAGCGTGTTTCCATGAGTGACGCAATTTGTTTTAACAAAACGCGCTCTTCGATTTGATGTTGGATGGTTTTTGGTGGTTTTAAAAAAGGTAAATCCAAAACTTTAGCTAATAAACTCAGTTGTAATAGGATGACCAGTGCCATGAGAATGAGACCAACGCCTAAGCTCAATCCGAATATTACGCCCCCTAAGGTTAAGAGTTCGCCTAGAATCGTTGAAACACCGACGAAGCCATCACAAAAAATCACGAATCCTGCGAAGGCCAAGGAAAGGACCACTTTGAGTCTGGGGTGGCGGTCTAGAAAAGAAGGGGGTTTAACGCGGGGTTTGGGTGGGATGTAGCCTACCGTTGTGGTGAGCGCGCTATATAGTTCTCGTAGTGTTTTTAGTCTGTTAGCGGGGGGGAGAGTTGATGGTTGCAGGTCACCTAGAAGTTGAGTTACTGTTCTGCTCATCGTAATTGCTCGCACGTCATCCCGAGCGAAGCGAGGGATCTCGTTGTCTTGGCACAACGCCATCTGATGGGAGATCCCTCGCTTCGCTCGGGATGACGTAGGGGTGGGTAGTTACTGTTCATATATATAATGCAATAAAAAAACACGGTTAGTCTCTGATTTTACCATACAATCAAAGAAAAACAAAATTTATGGTAGACTGACGTAAAACACAGGTAACTGCTCGGGATGACGTGGAGCGAGAGTAGTTACAAACACAGTTTAAAAGGCAGGGAGCTGAGCTGATGAGTGGGAAGAACCATATTCTTGTGATTGATGATGAAGCGTCAATCCGTCGTTCGTTTGAGCGGGCATTGAAAGACACAGACTATAGTCTGACGACCGCTAATAGCGGAGAGCAGGGGCTTCTTGCACTTCAGAACAAACCTTATCAGTTGGTGTTTCTGGGGTTGAATTTGCAAGGGATCGGGGGAGTTGCGACCTTGCAAAAAATTCGTGAACTATCCATGACATTACCGGTTTACATTGTGACTGCCTTTCATAGAGAATCCTTAATCGAATTAGATGAAGCGCGGAAAATGGGCTTACCTTTTCAATTATTAAGAAAGCCAATAGGCAGTGTGGAAATCGTAGCACTTGCTCAGAGCGTATTAGATAAGCCTGCCCGCTTGAGTTCGGGCGTTAGTGCGCTGTGATTGAAAGGGGGGTGCGTGAGAAAAAACAAGACGGAAACCTTGAGCGCATTGAGGATAAAGATAGAGGCGTTGCGCGCTGATATCAAACAACTCAACGCAAAGCTTGCAATGAGCAGCGCTGCGTTTTTAAATATTGTTGGCAAAAGTGCGGATGGAGTGCTGATAGTCAATCAAGACAACATGGTTGTTTATACCAATTATGCTGCCATTAAATTATTTGATCGTAACCTGGCTGATTTGCTTGGCGAACCTTTGGCCTTAAATATTGATGCCATGCAATTTGACAATGCGAGCGAGACAGAAACAACAACCGAGTTGCGTATTCCAAATGCTGCCGGTGGTGAGACGGTTACAGAAGTATTTGTTCTGCAAACGGTGTGGAATAATGAACCTTGTTTTGTCGTCAATCTGCGAGATATTACGGCGCGCAAAAAATCTGAAGCGTTGCTACACCATACGGCTACACATGATTTTTTGACGGACTTACCTAATCGCGCTCATTTAGAGATGAAAATTGGTGAAGCTATCGACTACGCCAATGAGCATAAGCAACATATGGCAGTGCTTTATTTGGATTTAGATGATTTTAAAGCGGTGAATGATACGTTTGGTCATGCAGTGGGAGACACGTTACTTAAGGAAGTGTCCACGCTGTTATTACGGCATGTTCGTCATGGCGATACGGTTGCAAGATTGGGGGGGGATGAGTTTGTTATCATTTTAAATACCTTAAGAAAGCCTGATTATGCGGCTGTTGTGGCTCGCGCTATTTTAGAACGACTTGGGCGGGTATTTTTAATTCATGAAAAAGAGGTGTGTATCAATGCCAGTATTGGTATTGCCGTTTATCCAGTTTGTGGCGCCAATGTCACCGAGCTTTTAAAAAATGCGGATACAGCCATGTACGCGGCTAAAGGCCATGGCAAGAATCAATATCGATTTTTCACCCAAGAGCTTAGCCAACAAAGCGAGCAAAATCTACACATTACCAATGGATTAAGGCACGCAATTCGCAATCAAGAGCTACGTTTGCAGTTTCAACCTATTATAGAATTGCAGCAGTTAACGTGCTGTGGCATAGAGGCGCTGGTGCGCTGGCAGCATCCACGACTAGGATTAGTGTACCCTGATCAATTTCTTCCTTATGCAGAGGAAATTGGTAGCATGTCGGCGATTGGTCGCTGGATTTTCAAACAAGCACTGAACGATTACAGTCGTATGGACTTAAAATCGCCACTGTTTCTATCTGTGAATATGTCTGCGACGGAATTTACGTCAGATGATATTGATCAGTTTATTCTTTCAAGCATGCAAGAACATACCCTATTGACCAATAAACTCGTTGTGGAGCTCACAGAAACGATTTTGATGAGCTATCCTGAAATTGCTATCAAGAATATTAAAAGGTTGACGGCGCATGGCGTGCGGGTTGCTATCGATGATTATGGGATAGGCTATTCCTCGTTAAGTTTACTGAAGCATTTACCGATATCTATCTTAAAAATTGATAAGTTATTTATTACGGACATTGGAATCAATTTAAATGATGCTGTTATTATTAAATCAACCATTCAGCTAGCACATAATTTGGGATTAAAGGTGGTAGCTGAAGGCGTGGAAACACAAGACCAGCTGATGTTTTTACAGGAACACGGTTGTGATTACGCGCAAGGGTATTATTTTTCAGAACCCTTATTTGTTGATCAGTTGGTGGAGTATGTGAATGCGTTGAATGGGTGATGAAGGTTAACTCCCACGTCATCCTGAGCGCTAGTTGATCTCCACTAAGTAGCAGGAGAACAACTAACGCTCAGGATGACGGATAGCTATGTTGAAGGTAATATTCAACGGTTTTAACTAACCCCTGTTGAAGAGAGTGGTTGATCTTGAACCCATGTTTTTTCATTTTTTGAGGATCACCGAGAGACTCATGAGCATCTCCTGGCCGTGTTGGTTGATAATGTTTAACGCATTTTTTCTCTAAAATAGCTGCAATGGTGGTTGCCAGTTGGTTGATTGAGGTTGGTATACCTGTGCATAAATTCATAACGTCTGAATGAAAGGGGAACTGACTCATGGCTTTGATCATATTGTGAATAATATCTTCAACAAACACAAAATCTCTGGTTTGTTCGCCATTACCGAAAAGGATGAGAGGTTCTCCCGCGATGAGTTTTGTAATGAAACGTGTAATGACCCCTGAATAGGGCGAGTTGATCGGTTGATAGGGGCCATAAGCATTAAAAATTCGAAACCCTAGCGAGGGTAATTGATGGGCGTGAGATAAAAAATTGGCATTTAATTCGGTGGATAATTTATCACAGCCATAGGCTGACAGCGGATAAAGACATTGATCTTCGGTTAAAGGAAAGTGAGTGGAGTTAGAATAAACCGCACAAGATGAAGCATAAACCACCGGGATATTCCCTGCATCGAGTGCTGATTTAAAGATATTTAGACCGCCCAATAAATTAATACTATGTGTTGGTAGCCATTGGTCGAAATCAAGGGCAACTTGAGGGATAGCTGCAAGATGAAAGCAGCCATCTAAGTTGTTGAAGAGATCGTGTATGGCTTCTAATTGAGTAATATCTCGTTTAAAAAACACCGCATTGGGATGAATCCGTTGACCATTGGATAAATCATCAACAATGATGACGTGATGTCCTAATTCAATTAGCTTATCGGTTAATTGTGATCCGATAAAACCAGCCCCGCCGGTTACCATATAAGTTGCCATTATTCTAACTTTCCTTTGATGCGATTGATGATGTATTGAATGGATGAGAATAAAGCGCAAAACGCTCTCCATTGTCTATAAAAAACCATATCGATAAAGGTGAATCCAAAGAGACGGAGGATGTCTAATTTTGCATAATATTTATTGTGGGTTAAGATGCTTAAAATCACGCAAGATAGAGTAATAAACAGCATGTAACTCCATGCAAGTATCAGTAACCAAGCCAGCGCGTGATAGTCGAGAGGCACATAAAATAAAGCTAAAATAAAAATAAGATAAGAGATGCCTTCAACCACCGGGCCAAATATTTCAAACAAAATAAAATAGGGAAAGGCCACTAAGCCGATGATGCCGTAAGATGGGTTGAGAATCATGCCCTTATGAAGAGATAAACAGCGTGATAACCCTCGTTGCCAGCGATTTCTTTGACGCCACAAGCCTATTAATGTATCTGGCTCTTCTGACCAAGAAATCGCACTGGGTGCAAAAGCGATAGTATAAGGGAAGCCTCGTTTACGCATGGTATGGTGTAGATTCATGGTAATTTCAGCATCATATGAAAAATTATAAGAATCACATCCGCCGACATCTCTGACTGCCTTGGTTTCAAATAAAGTGAATGCGCCAGGGTGACACAGCGCACCACCTAACATGCTCCAGCCCTCACGGCCATAGATGAATGATCGCAAATATTCACAAACCTGCACGCCGAGTACGGGGTTAGCGGGAATATTTTTTTTGAAGATATGTTGCGTTTTCGTTTTAACGACGTCAGGGACATAAATAGCGCCACCCACTGCAACACAATGTGGTGAGATAAGAAACGTAAATAATAAGCGGGTGAGTGCTTCTTTTTCTAGAAGAGTGTCTGCGTCCACAGTTATATGCAGGGGGGTGCGACACGCATTGATGCCTGCATTAATACAGTCAGCTGCAGAGTTCTCAAAAGGGCTATGTTCTTTATCGATGACTAAGAAGTTGGGGATGGTTTTTGAAATATAATAATCGATGACCTTGCCTGTTTGTTTCACTGCTTTATATGCAGGAGGGGTTTTGATGAGGGCATATGTTTCAATTAATAGCTGCAATGTATGATCTGTTGAACCATCATTGACGACAATAATGTGAACATTTTTATAATCTGAATTGAGTAGGTGGGTGATGGTATTCATGATGCGATAGGATTCATTATAAGCGGGAATAATGATGGTGATGGGTAATAAGGGGTTGGTGTTTAATGTCGTGATAATGTCATTAAACTCGATTTCTTTAAATTTACTAATCACTGTAAAGAATGTAGATAGTAAAAAAATAAGATATCCGATCCAGAGGATGGTGAAATAGACTAATATCACCATGGAAATATAATAAATAGCAGATATCATTTTTTGTAACCCCTCACGTCAATCTGGGCTCGCCGGCTCGATGAGACCTACATTAAGCGACTGCGTCATCCCGAGCGCAGTGAGGGATCTCTACCAGGGTAACAGGAGATCCCTCGCTGCGTTCGGGATGACGTAGTTAAGAGCGTTCTGAGCGACGTGCATTTAAGACCGCCATGGCTACATCTCTGGCATAGAGGTCATTTCCATGCGTTTGTTTTTTTAACATCGCAAGACCCGGCTCCCCTAAGGCGGCAAGCGCTTCTGCCGCGTTCATGCGAACCCACCATACTTTATCATGTAAACATGTTTCCAAGGGGACTGCAAATGTTGCATGCCCGATTTTTCCTAATAGTTTGGCGGCTTTAGCACGGACTTCCCATTGCTCGTGAGTTAAAAAGGTAAGAAATAATGGGGTGGCCGATGCGGGATCGTGGTGATAGAGGTAAACCATCGCAGCCAACTGAAGATCTAGATGAGATGACTGTGCATCAGTAAAAGCGAGCTTAATGGGTTTGCTTGTAAATTCAGGGTGGCTCAGTGTGCGATAACAAAATATTTTAATATAAGGATCTGTCTCGTGGTTCAATCGATGGTGAAAAAGCTTCTCTAAGGAGGGGCTTTTGTTAGAAATAAATTGTGCATATAACGATTGTTGAATGCGACGACCTTTTGCAAAATAAGAAATGACTGCATCAACCAGTGATTGAGAGTTGTAATTGACGGCAAATAATGCGGCATGAATGGAAATGATGGGAATGGGGTCGTGAATGAGTCGTTTTAAAATAGGTTCATCGACCGCCTGTAAAGAGAGCTTAAAAGACTGACAGGCAAGATAGCGTTGTCCCCAACGCCTTGATTTAGCATAGCGCCTGGCGTTAGGGAGCACAATGGATTCGATGAGTTGATGGCGAATGGGTGCCCAGTTTTTATAATGGACAGCGGTTTCAGCGTCGAATTCATTGATGATTTCTAATAAGAGGGTCTGATTGTTTTTGTATAATTTTGTCGGTGTCGGGATAAAGTGACGCGGATCTTTCATCGCTTTCAAGAGCATCAAGCGGAGTCTCTGCGCTATTTTTTTTGCACGGTTTTGCTGAACCGATACATATAATTTCAAACCATAGGCGAATAACAATAAAATAACGACGAGAATAACTTGAATAATTGCGATGATTTTAACCGTTGAAAATAGCATTGATAGATTCATTTGAATTTCCAATTGAGACCGATGGTGCCACCATACCAATTTCGAATACGGCCATTGGGGAAAATTTGATTTTGCAACAGTACGCCAAAATTGGTAATGAGCCGATCATTTAAAAATGGAATATTAATATAAGGATTAATCAGCTTATTTTCTAAAACAATAAAATCAATGGTGGTCAAGTTGGCTAAGTCAGGGCTTGTGCCCGCGCCGAAGATACATCCATAATAAAAGTAGGGATCGGTGATTGTATGACGAATATCGAGGATATAAAGTGCGGATGGTTTATCGTTTCCTGGCACGAAATAATAAGGCCTAAATAAAATTCTATTTTTATTATAATCCTTTGAGAGCGAGCCGGTATACATTGTAAAATGGTGATTTTCATCGATGTCGTTGTATTTAAACCCTAGTGAATAATTAAAATAGGTGAGGTTTGAGAAGTACGCCTCCGCACCATAGGCTTTATCGGGAAATAAATTGGGTTGATTCGCAAAAGTAAAATCTAAATCAAGATAAAGATTTTTCCCGATTCTAGGATAAGCTTCAATTTCACCCTGTACTGCTTCATGGGACAGGCGGGTAGCATAAGTCATTTTAGTGTATAGCTTTCCAAAGTCGGTTTGTCGACCATAATAGAGCGTTGAATAATCCCAGGCTTGATGTACGTCTGAGACATAATATTGTTGTTGATAAATGCCTACTTCATTTAAATATTTGGGCGTGTCGACGACGTTTTTCTCGTTTATGCTATTGAGTCTCGCCGTTGATTGTTGCCTACGAAGCAGCGCGGCTTTAGTTTCGCTTTGTATAGCCGATTGAATTTGATGCTGTTTTGCTATGAGACGTTTGTCATTTGGATCTAGTTTTAATCCGGCATGAATCAGATCTAATGCGGTGTCGTAATGATGTGTCGACATTTCTACATTGATTAAGATGAGTCTTGCATCAACATTATGAGGCGTTTGTTTTAAGACTGTTGATAAAGCAAGTCTCGCCGGTTCGTACGCTTTTTCATCGAGATAACTGGCGCCTAGAAATAAACGAACGTCGTTATCGCTAGGGTGTACCCTTAAATAGGTGTTGGCTTTACGGATGGCCGCAAGGTGTTTTCCTGATTGGTATAAAGCTTTTAATCGCTTGGATTCGTCAATGGTGGGCGGAGTTTCCGGATAAACCAGTAGTAAGGGTCGTCCTGAGACTAATATGGACGGTATTGCTTCAGCTTGCATGAAGGCTAAAATCTCATTTTTTTTAGACAGTAACACGGGATTGATGGGGTTGGATAATAATGCGATGGTCACGGCATTCAATGCGTCTTGATAATGCTCAATCATCAGATCCATATCAATGAGGATAAGACTGGCGTCGATGTAGTCAGGATTGTTTTGTAATATGGTTAATAGCGCTTCTCTTGCTTTGGTGTAATGTTGTTGCTCAACATAGGATTTTGCCAAAACTAATCGCACATCGCCATCGGCTGGATAATCGTGTAGATAGGCGAGTGCTTCTGTGGCGGCTTCTTGATGTAGTCCGGTTTGATATAAGATGTTGATGTGTTCGTAAGGGGTTGCGATGATGGGGGATGGGAAGGCCTTCAGTAGGAGCACCCATATCACCAGGAATAACCATATCACCAGGACTATCCAGGTCATCTGGAGTGTCCATGTTACCTTCAGCTTTGCTAACACGTTGCACGTCGAATTAAATCAATCAGTGTTGTTTCTAGATTCCATTTAAAATGATAATCAGTGAGTTGTAAAAGATGAGTGATATCAGGTTTACGAAACATGATGTCTTCAAATCCCTCACCATAGATTTTTTCATAAGCGACATGTTCGATAGGCGAGCTGCTCTGTGCCAGTTGTTTTGTAAGAAGGGCCAAGTCAAGAATAGAAATGGCTTGATCATGCCCAAGATTGACGACTTCACCAAAGGTGGCTGGATTGTCGGCCAAGCAGTCCATCAATGCGATAAGGTCACGAACATCACAAAAACTACGTATTTGCTGTCCACTGCCATGGACCATGATCGGACGGTTATGAATAGCATGTTGTATAAAGCGTGGAACAACCATGCCATAACCGCCGATTTGCCCTGGGCCAATGGTGTTAAAAATACGCAGGTTTGTAACCGCTAGACCGTATTGTTTGTAATAAGCAAGGCCATAGGACTCAGTTGCAATTTTACTGACGATATAAGATTGACAGCTGCTTTTGCCGCTACCGATAGAAATGTGACTCTGTTCATTAAAGGCATGTGAATCACCTTCACCATAAACTTCCGAGGTGGAGGCAAGCATGAGTCTTGGGTTGCGTTTTGAAAGCGTTGCTGCGCGCAATAAGCGTTCGGTGATACCGATGTTGACCGTTAAGACACGCTCAGGTGATTCGATGACTTTTAATACACCAACAAGGGCTGCCATATGATAAATACGATCTGCCCATCCGACGACGGCGTCAAAATCGGGATAAGAAAGAAGATCGGCTTTTGTGAAACGGAAGTTGGGATTGGCGTTGAATCTAGTAATATTTTCTTCGCTACCAGTGCTGAGATCATCGATTATATGCACATCGTGATGCTGGGTTAAATGATAGTCAGCCAGGTTGGATCCAATAAAGCCAGCACCGCCGGTGATAAGTATACGCATAAAGAGCTCGTTATAAAAATAAAGTACCTTGCGTCATCCTGGGCCCCAGCGAAGCCCCCCCTACAAATTAGCACATTGCTGGCTGTAGGAGATCCTTCGCTGGCGCTCAGGATGACGTATACTTAGAGTGCAAAATAGACACGTTAATCTGTTGGGACCGGGGTGTCAATGGCTAATCTTCGGGAAGGCAAATCGCCTTAATCGACGATTCATTATAAATACACTTACCCTGATTTTGGACGTCAAATTTCCATTGATGTCGAGGACAAACCAGTTGATTGTTTTCAAAGTGGGCCAATGATAAATCAGCGCCTTGGTGGGGACAATATCGAAGAACAGAATATTTTTTTCCTGCACATTCGACCACAATGCGCTCTTTGTTGTGATAAGTTATCGCCAACTTCTCACAAAACGAGCCTATTTTGTCCGCTCCAAGCATCAAAAATCCATGCACGACCGTATCATAGACATCAGGTACGCGCTCTAAGGTGACGCGTAACGTTAAGGCAAAATCGGGCCAACTGATTTCATTCGTTAATACTTTATTGATTTGCCAGGCGGGAGTGGTCACTCTAACATAATTCATGGGGTCATGTAGTGCGGAGACGACTTCAAGTGTTTTACGGGCAAAGTCAATGCAATACATGTTTTCCGGGCACTCACTGATTCGCCAATAAAGCGGCGTTTTGACCCGCTCGTTCACTAATTTTAAGGCCTGGATTTTATCTTCCAGGGTTTGTTTTAAGTCGTTAAACACTTGGAGCGCATTAATTTTTTTATTTTGGTTATCTCGCGCACGAAATAACGCTTCCTTTTCTTTGGCATAAGCTCTGATGTAAGACTCAAAATGAATTGGAGGTTCTGCGGGTTTTATCCAGGTTGCCGTCGTGACATCGATGATATTGCCTGGCGCAATATCATCCCATGAGGTTGAGGCCGATATGCTGCTGAGGCGCTTATTTAAATAACTGATGAGTTCAGGTGCCCTGGGGTAGGTATTGACCGCTTGAAAATTAATATCAATGAGGAGAGGATCTAAAAAACAAGGCGGGCCTGCGCTCGGGATGTACACGCGAGGATGGACGGTTTCGATGGCGCGCGCCGTGGCTTCAAATTTATCAAATACTTTCTTTTGACACGTTGCCTGATAGTGCTCATCTGACATGAGGTAACAGGTCGGGTACCAACTCGCACCTGAAAACTGCGCGGCAAAAACATCAATGGGGCCATACTGTGTTGTAATGGTATGTAAGCTATCATGAATTTTACAATCATTGATGTTTAAAAAAGCATTGGATTCACTTTGTACCAAGATGGCAGAGTCACAGTTCATTTCTGTATCCATGATAAACAGCCTTAAGACCCCGTCTTTAAAGGGGTAGGCTTCTTCATGGTTTAATAAAACGATTGCTTTACATTGATACTGAATTTCATCGAGCTGGTGTTTAATCACCGCATGATCGAAGTTAGCCAGTAACAAGGTAAAGGCGCGGGTTTTGAGTGATTGTAAAAAGTGGATATCAAAATGATCTTGATGTTCATGGCTAATATAGATGTATTTTTCTTTAGGACTGGTGGCAAGGATGTGTTGAATAGGGTCTTGCAGATGCTGATTTTTAGGGTACTGAAACCAGGCCGCATCAAAGGCGCCGTGTTCAGATAACCAAGGGTCCATGATAATGATCGCATGGGTTGTTTCAACACAAAAGCCTGCATGGCCAAGATAGATAATTTTCATAAAAAATTCGTATATTAATCAGTTTGTTGTGGGTAGTATATACCGTATTTTTTAAAAATTAACCATGGATGCGATCATGAATACATATGCGGTAGTGGGTCTTGGCTATGTGGGATTAGGGTTGGCAACAGCGTTTGCTCAGAAAAGCACGACACTAGGGTATGATATTGATGAACGTCGCATTCAAGAGTTACGTGAAAACCGCGATCGTAATGACTTAATTGATGAAGCGACATTAAAGCATTCAACCCTCATTTACACCAGTCAGCTAGAGGATATCAGGCAGGCTAATTTTTATATCATTGCGGTCGCGACGCCTGCTTTTTTTTACGAGCAACCAAATTTAAAGCCACTGATGTCGGCATCGAGGGCTGTGGGCGCGGTACTTAAAAAAGGAGATATCGTTGTTTTTGAATCAACGGTGTATCCGGGTACAACAGAAGAAACGTGTATTCCGCTGCTTGAGGAATTGAGTCACCTAAAAAATGGGGAAGATTTTCATGTGGGGTATTCACCTGAGCGTATCAATCCCTCTGATAAAGAACATACGTTATTTAATATTACCAAAATTGTTTCAGCACAACGTCCAGATATATTAAAGCGGGTTCAAGCCGCTTATCAATCCATTTGTGAGTCGGTGTATCCTGTCTCGAGTATTCCAACCGCTGAAGCCATTAAAGTGTTGGAAAATACGCAACGCGATGTGAATATTGCCTTGATGAATGAGTTTTCAGAAATGATGCATGCCTTAGATTTAGATATGCATGAAATTATTGAAGGAGCTAAAACCAAATGGAGTTTTGTGCCTTATCAACCCGGGTTAGTCGGGGGGCACTGTATTTCTATCGATCCACTTTACATGGCGTTTCAGGCTAAACGTCACAGTGTGTACCCAGATTTAATATTGGCCGCGCGTAAAGTCAATGATGGGGTCACCACGTTTATTTTGCAGTCTATGGTTAAGTTATTAATCATGAATAAAATTGATATCCATAACGTGACCGTTGGATTATTTGGAATTTCTTATAAAAAAAATACAGTCGATGCCAGAAATAGCTTGTCGCTAAAGCTTTTGAAAGAGATTCGTGAATATGGGTTTACTTGTCTTGTGCACGATCCGTTAGATCACAGTGCAAGTGCGCATTCTCGTACTGAGCTTGATAAATTTGATGCGATGGATCAATTATCCGTTGCCATCATCCTTGTTGGGCACGATTTTTATCAAGATGCTGGGCTTAAAACATTCTTAGATAAATGTAAAGCGCCCAACATTGTGATGGATATTCCGCATTTATTTATTAATGAGCGCCGCTCGTTTGACGACATGGTGTATTGGAGCCTTTGAGCCGGAGGGCGTCTTACGCTTTGAGTGAAAATGATCCACAAACGTTGCGCAAACGAGGTCACCCCACACATTGGTCACGGTGCGAAATCGATCGAGAATCCGATCAAATGGGAGGAGCAAGCCAATGGCAGAGGTGGGTACGTTCACCACTCGTAACACCATCACCATGGTGATGAGCCCACCTTCGGGAATGCCCGTGGCGCCCATGCCCGCAATGATCGCCGCAAAAAAGACGCCCACTTGTGAAGCTAGAGATAAATCAAACCCCAACACCTGACAAAAGAAAAGTGCAGACACGGCCTCATACATGGCTGTGCCTGCTAAATTAATCGTGGTTGCAAGGGGTAAAACAAACCGTGCAACATCATCATTGACGCCTTGTTTTTTTGCAACATGCATACTCACCGGCAAGGTTGCCATTGAGCTAGATGTGGCGAATGCGGTCAGTAGCGCTTGACTTGCTGAAGATAAAAACACTTTCGGGTTTTTACCTACGATAAAAGTCACAAATAGAAGCTGCCAGGTGATTTGCAAGAAGAGCCCGCAAATAAAAATAAAAATAAAGACGAGCATGCCGCGTAAGCTTTGTATTAACACATGTTGGAGCGAAGCTTCGGCAATGGCCGCACCCAGTAATGAAAATAAGCCCAAAGGGGTTAACTGCATCAACCAAACGATCATTTTGATGAGGACATCGCGTAATCCGGTAAAAAATTCAATGATAGGTCGTGCAGCCTTACCTACAGAAATGCAGGCTAACGCAAAAACAATACTAAAAAAGACGATAGGCATGATTTCATATTTAGCTGCCGCTGCCACCAGATTGGGTGGAAAAAGAGCGAGTAAAAAGGATGAAAATTCCAGTGGTTTTAAATCAGTGGGGGTGGCATTGGAGAGGATGAGTTGAGCAGAGACGCCTACACCCGGTTTAAAGACATTCAGTAAGGTGAGACCGATAGTGACCGCTATGCTCACACTGAGTAAGACATAACCCAAGGTCAGCACGCCAATTGAGCCTAAGCGCTTCATTTCACCAATGGAGGCAATAGCGCTCACCAGCGCACAAAAAATAAGAGGGAGCACGATGAGCTTGAGCATATTGATAAAAATCAGCCCCATCCAGCGCAACGACAGCATTTCTTGAGGGAACGCAACGCCCATGATGATGCCTAAAGCGATACTGAGTAAGATGAGAAAGAAGAGATGATTTTTCAAGGTAGTGCCCCCCGTTTGTCTTGCTTTTTCAATGTGATTATTTTCCAGTATAGTGGGAAGCAACAGGTTTGTCATCCGCAGCACTACACCGCTTCGGGAACCTTCACTTATGAGGCAACGGGGTCATTTTTTTCCAATCGTGAATCTTACATCTTTTTGGTTCGCATTGTTTGGCATATCAATGGGCAAAGGATGAGATTGGTTTTTTGAAATCTGATAACCCGTCACCAGTGATTTATTGATGTAGGTCAACTCTAGGACTTGAGGGATACGTCCAGTTGCATTTTTAGAGGAAAAATATAACTGTGCATAGTTATTGCCATGCACGTGTAATAACAAAAACTGTTGTTTCAACGCTGACAGTAATTTGATGGCTTGGGGTAGGGTGAAGTTGTCAACATGTATTTCTAAAACAATTCCGGTGATATGAGCGGCGTGTTTTAAGATATCATTAAAAACTTGATATTCTGCACCCTCGATATCCATTTTGATAAAGATGTTTTTGTTTTCCAGATGAAAATGTTTAATGTGTTGCGTATAAGATGAAACGTGTTGGGTAGAGATCTGATCTGAGTACAAGAACTTATCATTTCCGATGCATTCATTTATAAATGTGAATAATGTATGTTTAACATCTAAGTGGTCAATGCCACAATCAAAGCCGAATGAGGGCTTATGGTATGTTTCAGAAAATGCGACTTCGAATGAGGGATCATCTGCAATGCCATAACCGATGAGGAGGGCTGACGCCTCAAGTGCTTTGACAGGGACAACATATCCACCATCATTGGATCGGCCTTGTCTTGAAAGTTGCAGTGGCCCCTTTTGATCATGGGCTTCATAGGTGGTTAGCAGAGAGACTAAGCGCTCTTTTTTAGCCCCAACATCAGCGGTTAATAAAAAAATACCACTCAGAAATATGATGCACGATACAATTGTAGCGAATGGTTTGGACGTTAATAGTTGCATTATTTTCCTCGTGGCTATCAATGATTCAAAATAAAGGCTGTACAGTCGGTTTATACACGCCATCTATTCCGGGCTGATAGATCTGTCTGTCGTAGTGAGAAAGCTGCGGATATATCGCGAAGGGGGTACGTCGCTTACACACTTCAAGGCCGCCCATTCTCGCAGCAGGCGCAAAATCTCTAACACATCCGGAGATTGGCTCGCATAGTACATGACTGACATGGTCTTTTGCTTCATGAATGCTTCCGAAGTGCTGATAAAGAAAATACACAGGAACATCACGATGCAGGTAATAATAGCCGCCTGTCAGCCACCATTCTGGAGAGTTGATAAACAGTGCGGCCAGTTTGTTATCTGCACGCATAAAATCAAACGCCTGTAACGTATTTTCCCTAGCATATAACGGTGTAAAGTGATAAATGCGCTGCTCATATGGGAGCCGGTTCAGCCCCCCGCCAACGGACACAAGAAAAAACACGGTGATAGCTGCCCCATATCGCCACCGTTGCGTCTTTGCGGACCTTTCGGCATATAGGCTGATAACGGCTGCTGTGATCATCAGCAGCAAGGGGATGGCAGCAAAAATAAACCGATATTCCTTATGGGGTAAGAAGGAATGCGTTATAACCAAAATAAGGATGCTGGCGACCAATACCCACAGTTTTTGGAAAAAAAAGCAGCTAAGCAGCAGGCAAAGCATAAATATCCCACTTGAAGCTATCAGTAATTGTTCCGGATACCAGAGCGCCGGTTGGGTTAGGAATATTGAAGAACTGATGCCATAAATATGGTTAAAGAGGATATTATTGTAATAGGAAACAAACCATTTACCCCATGTTAGATAATCTATATAACCTGAGAGTAGTAGCACCCCCATAAAGACAACGCCGCTTTGAATAATTTGATTTTTTTTCCAGGTAAAAGCAGCGAGCATAACCAGAAAAAGTACGAGCGGCAGGTATTGTATGCGCATAGCCAGTGTCACAGCAGATAAAAATCCAAATAGGATTGGCCTGCGGTGTTCTGGTCGGACGACCAGACATGCCAGCGCTGCAATAAGAAAATAAGCGGAAAAAACATCGGCGAGTGGCCGAAAGGAAAAGTACAGCAGCTCATACCAGAAACAGCAAAACAATGCTGCCAAGCGACCTGCTTTTTCCGACACCAGATTTCTGCCTATAACGTAACTGGAGAAAATGAGGGATGTTGAAACTAAACAAAAGACGCTTTTCACGACCGGAATATAAATGAAGGGCTCATCAAGATGTAAAATCTTACATAGATAAAGCGGTCCGGATATAAAAAAAGGGATCAGCCATGAGCGCGTTCCAAAGCGATATTCCCAAGGAATAAACCCATACCCAAATACAAGACGATGCGCTTGTTCCAGGTACTGAAACACTTCATCAGGATGATGAATATTCTCTGTATGGAGGGCAAAGATGATCCGGACGAACAATCCTGTGAACGCCAGCCAATAGAGTCCCTGCCAGGGTGCACCGGGTGCGGTATTTTTATGAAGGGCACTGATGCTTTGCAAGGAACCGTATTCTCTGTGTCGCGATTATCCCCGAAAATTTAACATGCCATTCTGATTTTGTCATTCTTTCCAAACTCCAGCAAATCAGGGCTGGATGAAAAACAACACTTGGTGTTTTTCATCTCTAGTGCTTAATGCGAATGTTGTTTGGCCGAGACCCAACAACAGTATGAGCCCCTGGACTAAAAAAAACTGTGTCCGGGTATTTTGTGTAAAGAGGTAACTGTTGTAACACCTCAATTTCCCTGCGTGTATAATGTTGATCGTTATTCATTAAGCCGCTTAAGGCGTGCCGCGTAATTTTTTGACGCTCATCACGCTTTGTTTTTTCTGCAACGCCAGGTTTACTTTGTTCCCAAAAATTGATTTGGTGATAGAGTTGGGTTGAATAGCGTGCTGACGTGAGGTCTGCACTGGGAAGTTCATCCTCGCTTACCTGCTTAGCAAACGTTTCAATATAAGGTAATCCATGTTTTTTATAAATAGCATGCACCATCGTTTGGTAACGTTGCCCGTCTGCGGTATCAGGCTTGGTGTAATCATTATGACCGGCTTCATCTAGCTGAATAAAATGAATCTTAAGGGTCGACAAAGAGAAATTCAACAACGCATCAATAATCATCAATGGTTTCAGAATGAGGAAAAAAACAAGGCAAAAATAGCTGCTATTCAAGAAATTGAATTGGCATTTTCTAGTGGGAATAATCCTATAGAAATATTGAAGACTATTAATGCTAAAAGAGAGGCCTTAATATAATCTACAAGTACCTTGCCGACTTTTTTCAGGAGTAAAGTATCAACGGCTACAATATTAGATAGGATCCCTGAGGTTTATTTGGGCACTTGTTTTCCTCTGAGGGATTGACGCCTACTTGCATTACAACAGAAGACCCGTTTTTTGAAAATTTGGTAAACAGCTGAAATACATTGATTTACCTGGTGGCCAGAAGTGGAATCGAACCACCGACACAAGGATTTTCAGTCCGACAGGCCGTCAGTAAATTATTGATTTAACTATAATTTTTGCCGCGGTAAATCACTGCAAATGGCGTACGATGTCTAACGATGTCGTACCCAAATACGCAAATCTCACGCAAGGGTTTTTATGGTCTTGTTTTTGCATCGCGCGAGTTATCCAAATTTCAGAATTGCAAAACGACTATTTGTGACGAACTATGCTATAATAAAATGACTATTTAAGACGCTATGGGATTTTGATGGGAGGAAGCGCATGAAAAACCGCCATTATTATAATAATAAATACCGAGAGGCTTTAAGGAATAAAATTAACCATCTGGCTATCCAGGTATTTTCGCGGGGCGATTTAACTGATGATCACTCAAATCGAGAGCAATTGAGACTTAATCGTGCGCTCAATATGTTGATGGAAGAAGGCGCTATCATTAAAATTGCACATGGTCTTTTCGCTAAGAGTGAGGCGATGACCTTTCCCGGTGGAGAGGTTAAGACAGTGCTGATTTCCCCCTTTGAAACCATTGCGATGGAGGCCTTAAATAAACTGGGTGTAAAGTGGGAGCTAGGTCGTGCCATACGCGATTATAACGCAGGAAAGACCACCCAAGTGCCGTCAGTTTTCACAGTCCAATTAAAAAGCCGGTTTCGAGGATCGATCCATGCAGAAGGACGGCGGGTGATTTTTGAGGGAGGGGTCAATGCCCGGTGAACTAAATGAACAGCAGATTAGGAAAACAGCCATTCAGTTAGGGTTGCCTTCAGATTTCGTTCGGAAAGATTATTTTGTCACGAAAGCTATCCGTTTATTGACGGGTATTCAGAATGATTATTTTGAATTGGTCTTTCAGGGTGGTACCAGCTTGTCCAAAGGCTATTGTTTGATCAAAAGACTTTCTGAGGACGTTGATTTTAGAGTGTGTTTTAAACCACCAGCATTAAGTTTAGGAAAAAATGCTAAGCGAGTGCAGCTGCGTGTGTTTCGAAACTTATTAGTGGATGGCTTATTAAAGGCAGAGTTTGATATTCAGTCGGAGGATGTCAGAGTATTTTATGAGGGGCGATACATGAGTATTCGCGCCTCCTTTTCTGGGGCTGGCACGCTCTCTTACTTAAAACCACACATCGCTATTGATTGCTTCTTAGGCGAGCTTGAGTTAGCCCCGCAGATTCAAAACATTTCATCGATGGTGAAAGTAGTATTGGGTGATGAATGTGATCATCACTACTTTCCTGTTGCCTGTGTTGCTTTAGATGAGACTGCGGCAGAAAAATGGGTTGCATTGATAAGGCGGATCGCAGGATCGAGTAAAAAGGAAAGAGACTCAGACAAACATCTTGTTAGGCACTTGTATGATTTGCATAATCTTAGAAATAATAACTGTCTTTCTGACAAGTATTATGAAGTTGTGGAAAAAGTTCTAAAAAAAGAACAAGCGATGTTTGAGAGCGGTGTAGATAAGGTATTTTTTGATCCAAGGTTGGTTTTACATGATCTGCGTAGTAACCCTAAATGGAAAGATCACTGGGTATATTTTTTAGAGCAGATGGTCTATCAGTCGGATAGGCCATCATTTGAGGAGGCTTTGTCAGTGGTAGAAGACCTAATTCGCGCGCATACTTTATAGATAAAAGACGTTACGAGTTTCAAGTGATGCATAATTCGTTTGACATCAGCTTGAGATTCATTAGGGCCCTGCACGTAAAAGGGCTTATTATCTTTTCCAAAAGTAAACGTTTCCAAGATGATTTAAAAAATCATTTTTTTAAGGTCACAATTTGTGATCTTAAAGCGCTTTATTCATCTATTGTTAGTTGAAACCTAAAGGTTGCTGGGAGTCGCTCTTCATTTCTTTTTACGGTCTGATTAAAAACTTTTGTTTCAATTGAAAGGATCACAATGCAAAAAGCTCTTTTTATTAAACACGGGTGGTCACGATCTGTATTAGAAATACAAATCGAAACAGGCTTCCCTGCGGAAGAGAGCCGCAGTGAAGCAGCAAAACTTGACCTCTATGCCTCCAGTCGAACAAAGATTTACATGATCCGTGGACAGCAGAGGGTTACCATTTTTATATGGACACTCATGGTAAACAAATTTATGATGCTTACACCATATCCACAGACTGTAGCGCTTATGATGGGTGGTGGGGTTGGGGGCATTAAGAGTTAGTTCCTACATGGGTGAGGGATGAGGAATGTTAATATGAAAAAACTAACTGCACTTTTGATTATCTTGTTGTTAGACAACATCGCAATCGCATCAACACAACAGATCATCCAAGTGGGTACACCAGAACAAGCAAGAGCGCATATCAAAATGGTTCAGGAGTGGGCGAAAAGTCATCCTGGCATGCCCCCGCCTTTATCACCAGAAGAAGAGTATAGAATTTTTGGTAAGGATGGATTACCCCGACCGGGATCTGGCGTACACATCATGAAAGCCGGTGAAATGCACTATAGTACACCTCAGATTACGCATATAAAGGCAAATGCGACCCTATTGAAGAGCAAGGGATATATCGAAAAATACAATCAAAAAGCAACCACGCTTCTGATGTTTAAAAAAATTGCTGCCAAGGATTACCAACAACACGATAAACTTGGTCCACATAGCACCCATTTACGAAAAAATGCATCGGATTTACAGATGGCTTATGATTATAAAGGGGCGACTGATGTAAAAGAAATCGTTGGATTTGCGCCAATCAATACCTACATAAATAACGGTTGGACTGGTGCCGTTGAGTTTTTTGTACCCAATGGCCATGCTGACATGTGTTCATATGAAGAAATTAACATCAAACTAACGGGAAGCGCTGCCAATTTTGCAGAAGATATTGTGAGCCATAGCGTGAATGGAAAAGTAACGATTGTTTCCGCTGAAGGTAATGATGCATCGGGATATAGCTATCAGGTTGAATGGTGGGATGAGGGTTTTAGACATGTTTTAGAATGTGCTCATAGAACATTTGACCCCTCAATAAAAAAAGAAGTGATCGCCATTGCTACTCAAATTGATTCAACTATCTGATATGGATCTTGAATGTATTGAAAGTGATATAAAATATTTTTATGGATGTGATGTCATTTGGTTTTTCACTGGGTGGTCATTGATTATGTTTTTTTCGCGAGCGGGTGAATAATATGACTTACTTACTTACTTACTTACTTACTTACTTAAACTAATAACACCACACCACACCACACCACACCACCATCCCGGTTTCTATGGTTGATATTTTTAATCATCAGTGTTTACACAACAAACTCACATGCTTCATCACAACTGCCCCCATTTTTATGGGGAGAAAAAGTTGACACTAATATTCAATTAGGAGCTGCTTATACACATTATCCCAAAGCACGCTCGGATCCACGTTACCATCCATATGTTGGTGTGACGTATAAATCTATCAACGTGGCGTATGTGCAGAATTGCTCATATGACAATAGTTTTGGGGGCACCATCCAGCGAAACTTAAAAAGTTATTCACGCCATGATCATAAATTCGCGATTGGATACCGGGCAGGGGCGGCGTATGGGTGGTGTTATTCGAATCATGCTTTTGCTACCAAGTCTGACCCCTCTTGTCGTGGGGTGCTGCCAATTATTCCAGTAATTGAACTAGTAACGAGCTATCAATACAAAAAAGTGGGCTTAGAGCTAGATGTTTTTGGGAATGCATTCGCGTTAAATTTCATCTATTTTTTATGATAGAAGTGATAACTCTAATGGGGGGGGGCTGTACCGGAGACATAGGTAACACTTTAGGCCTAAATGTATCAATACGCTCCTTATTTTTCGGCACGCAGGAGGAAATATCCTTTTGAGTTGTTAATAAATTTGTTTAGTCCTGTCGTTCCACGACATCCGGAAAAACTTAGAATGTGTTTGCGAAGATCACCAAAGAAGAATCTACTATACTTTTCCCTGCGTTTAGAATCCTCCAAGCATGAATTGATAACATTTTCAACAATGTTTTTAAAGAATGTGATTCTAAAACCCGCTGTCTCTAAAATTTTCCTCAACTCAAATTCTTTTTCTGAAAAATCTTTTTTCGTATCGTCAGTCATAATTACAAGCCCACCCGGTTTTAAGCATCGATATAATTCAGATGCAAATTTATCTCCAAAATAATTATGTGAAGCTTCTACATTGATGAAGATGTCTATACAATTTTCTTGAAGAGGAAGGTCTGGAGCAAAGCAAATTTTTGTGGGGATTTTAAACTTTAATTTAGCTTTTACTAAAGCCATCTTTGAACTATCAAGACCCAGAATATTTACATTTGTTTGGTCTCTAATAAATGCGAGACCGCCGCCAACTCCACATGAAACTTCACACACAAGTGTCTGTGAATTTATTTTTTCCTCAAATAAAGATAACACTTGATTATATAATTCAAGACCTAATGCTTGGCTCTTTGGCTCTTTGGCTCTTTGGCTTTTAGAGTAAGTTTTTACTCTGTCAGATATTGGATAAAATCCGTAATTGAAAACAGTTAATTTAGAAAAAAACGTGAAAAAAAACACCATTTCATAGAAATTTTTTATTGAAATTTTATTCAACCATTTTTTCATTTTGAACGCACTCCATCGGTTGTCATATTTGGCAAAATAGTCTTAACACATTACTCATCAGCCTAAAGAAAAAATGATAAAAAATAAGGTGTCATATTAAATGTTTTTATCCTATATGCCAATAAGGCTTGTATCGCCAGGTGGTTAATCATGATTGGATCTTTATTGTTTCAATCAGACTTATTTTCGGAGTCTTCAATTTCTTGAGCCCCAATCCGAGCAAGCTCTATATAGTTGTCTGGTGTAGAAATTTTTTTTCCAGATTTTTTTTCTAATTCTTTTCGTGCATTGCCTGCTATTTTACCACCAGCGCGGGCAGCAGTTTTATTTTCATTAAATCCTTGAGCATCTTTATTGCGAGCAATTTCAGTAGTTGAAGCTTCACCTAACATAGTAAAAATCAATTCAAGGTCAGTCATATGGTCACGCAGGTTCTCTTTCTTTAAGCCTTTCATGTTTTTATATTCACTCGGTGTCATCCCAAAGGTAGCTTTTGAAATTTCTGCAGTGAGAATGGCATATTCTTTTGTCTCGCCAACATCACGGTTTTTCCATTCTTCAGTTAATTCACTGCGAACTTGAATGCCGCGCATCCTTTTTTCAATCCATGCATCACTGTAGCCTTTGGCTTTATATATTTCGCGTGCACGATGTGAAGCCAGTTCAGGATTTTCGATTTCTTGCACGCGCTCATAACCTACCTTGGCTAACCACCGTTTGAATGGCTCTGCTTTGGGGGAGGGGATTGATTGGATAATACGGAATAGGCTTTCTGTATCGGCGCAATCTGTACTATAGGACTTGCCATCCGAAGATTTTAATTTCAGTTGTCGACAAAATGTCGACAACTCAGCACTATCCTCATTTTTTACTCGTATTTTCATTTTGTACCAATAGTCTCTAGGATTTGTGCTATCGGTCAGGATTTGAATGACATCAATGACCGAAAACCACCATAAATCATCTATAAAGACGCGGCGAATGGTGTGATCGTTAAAAACAACAATATGATTTTCTGGTAGCATGGGTAAGGTCATTTGGTTATCTCTTTATCTGTTATTATATAATTGGTTAAGTGTGCTTACAATACTCCTTCGTCAGTATGTGCCAATTTTGCACGAACTGAATTTTCGTCTAATGCTCAAAAAAATATGACTCTTCTCCCCGCATCGTTTTAAGTTTCTCAAATACCCATACATATTTCTCCGCATCCTTTGATTCAGTGATTTGATGGGAGTAGCGACCTAAGATACAGGCGTATTGTTGATGGTTCATTAATGTCTTCCATTCTTTTAAGCGTTGCGCGCAGCCTTTTATTGGCCAGTTTCTACGCATGATATATTCATGGATCGTATTTTGATTATGGATCACAAGCTTTAAAAATCCATCATTTTCTTTGAGATCGGAGGAGGAGTAGCCCATATCATTCAACTGCGGCGAGATGTTTTGTGTTGAAAAGCATTGCCAATATAGGTCAGCCAGACTGTCTTTGGGAGAAAAGGGGGTGGGTTGTACTTCCACCTTCAAATCTTTCTCACTTAATATGCCATAATCCTCTGGTGTAAGCAGAATATGGGGGTATTTTTCACGCAGGGCATCACTGAGAGCGTA
Source organism: Gammaproteobacteria bacterium (assembly GCA_026399205.1). GTDB lineage: Bacteria > Pseudomonadota > Gammaproteobacteria > Legionellales > Legionellaceae > 2-12-FULL-37-14. Next base: position 61,803 of record JAPLRL010000045.1, on the reverse strand, counting down.
GGCATGAAAGGTGAGTAGCATTAAAAAACAGCATGTAAATCGCATGCCTTCTCCAGAGAAGCGTCTAGTAATTGCTGATAAAGCCCTCTAAATATTGGCATTTCACCTAAAGGATCTGGATTTTTATTTTCAATAATCCCCTTGAGGATCCCTTTGTATTCCGCAATAGCTTGCTCCCATGTGGCTGGATGTTTCAAACGTGCGGCAGCGGTTATTTTCTTTCTATATAACCAGCGTACTCCTGCACAAATATTTGCAGGTGGATCAAATATTTCATCGTCACTCAAAGCGATCAAATGATCTTTGAGCTCTCCCCTATGACTACGCATGATTTTCAGCGTACCGTTCGTTAGTTGCATCAAGCCACATGCATCACCCAATTTTGAATTTTTTGTTGGGGTCCGTTGTGCAGCTTTAAAGCTTGATTCGCTGGCAATTAATGCTTTCACCATGTTGGGATCTAACGGTTCTGTTGGATTAAAAACAGCATTCCAATAGTGAGTCCATCCACGGATGTACACATCAAATTCATCTGCGTGTTCAAATTTTTTGAGTGCTTTCGCTGTAGGGGGACCTGTTAAATCTGAAAAATGGGATTGTGCGATCCATTGCAATTCATCGTATGACAATGTGTCATGAGAGGATGAGCTTTTAGCGCAGTGTGCCTTTCTAATTACAATTTTACCTTGCGGATTTGTTTTGCTGGGGGGAATATGTAATTTATGGGATCTGATATAATGTTGGCCTACTGGACATATTCTCCACTCATCTGATGTTGTTGTAGTCATCTGACGAACTCCTTTTTACTATGCTTGCTGGCGTTTGTATTCTTGCATGGCAAATCGTACGCTTAAGCCCATGGGCTGTCCAGTAGTAGTTGCAACGAGATGTTAGCGGCACGAAACCACAAGAAATGACGTGGTTTAATAGATGCACACACCCAATCAAGCTTATGTTTCCGATATCACATACATCATTAATACTGTTACTCCAGGCGCATTTAGTTTAAACTTTGAGCGCTTTGTTATCTTCAGAGAACTAAAATGAAAAACATAAAATTAATATTCGTCAGACAATTACTGATATAGCTTCGAAAAATATGGGTGAGTTAGTGGTTGAGTTTATCGGGATATTACCAAAAACCGTATAATCTCTTAACCGATGGGATTGGGGTCTGTTTATGCTGTCTGTCGCAGAAAAAATAACACTCTTCCGCCAGTTATTTCGTGGTCGAGAGGATGTTTATCCAAGGCGTTTTGAAAATAGAAAGACACAAAAGTCTGGGTATGCACCTGCGTGTGGTAAGGATTTTGTGCTTGGTGTTTATCCGATGTTGTTGGATGAGACCTGTTTTTTCTTAGCGGTTGATTTTGATAAGACTCATTTTCAACGTGACGCCATGGCGTTTTTTATGATGTGTAGGCAGAAGCAGCTGCCGGCTGTTTTGGAGCGCTCACGTTCAGGGAATGGCGCTCATGTGTGGTTGTTTTTTGAAGAAGCGATTCCTGCCACCACAGCAAGAAGGCTCGGCGCATATTTATTGACGGAGACCATGGAACATCATCCGGACATTGGTCTTGATTCATATGATAGGCTGTTTCCTAACCAAGATACCCTGCCCCAGGGTGGATTTGGCAATTTAATTGCACTGCCTTTACAAAAAGCAGCACGGCAAAATGGAAACAGTGTCTTTGTCGATGATGATTGGGCGCCACATGCTGACCAATGGGATTATTTATCCGGGATACAAAAAATATCACGTCTTGATGTGGAGAGCATTGTTGCTGCGGCGGAGTTAAAAGGCCGAGTTTTAGGCATTAAAATTGATCTTGAAGAGGAAGATAATCCTACACCATGGAAAAAATTGTCAAACAAATCTCTTGCGGTTATTCCATCCAGTGAGTTACCAGAAAAGTTGGATTTAGTTGTTAGTAATGAGATTTATATTGCTAAATCATCACTTTCTGCACCACTGAAAAACAAACTGATTCGCATGGCTGCGTTTCAAAATCTAGAATTTTATAAAGCTCAAGCGATGCGATTGCCAGTGTACGACAAACCCCGGATTATTGGTTGCGCACATGATTATTCAGAACATATTGGCTTACCAAGAGGGTGCTTAGATGAGTTACTTGAGTCACTGAAGTCGCTCAAAATTGAGCCCTCTATTGTTGATGAAACACAATCTGGTATGCCGATTGAAGTGAGTTTTTGTGGCACGTTGCGTAATGAGCAAGTTGCCGCTGCTCAGGCGATGCTTGATAAAGATATAGGCGTTTTAGCTGCAACCACTGCATTTGGTAAAACGGTCATTGCTGCATGGTTAATCGCACAGCGAGGCGTGAACACATTAATTCTTGTACATAGGAAGCAGCTGCAATCTCAGTGGGTAGAGCGTCTGTCGACATTTCTAGATATTCCAAAAAAGACAATAGGGAGACTTGGCGGTAGTCGTAAAAAGATAACTGGGTTTATTGATGTGGCGTTGATTCAAAGCATGGTGAGAAATGAATCCATGGAAGAGATTTTATCTCAATATGGTCATGTGATTATTGATGAATGTCATCATCTCCCCGCGGTTGGATTTGAGTCGGTTGCTCGGCAAGTGAGAGCAAAATTTATGACAGGATTGTCCGCAACAGTGAAGCGTAAGGATGGGCATCATCCAATCATCACCATGCGCTGTGGACCCATACGTTATCGTGTGAATGCATTAGAGCAAGCTAAAATCCGTCCATTTGAACATAAGATTTTTGTTCGTCCAACAGCATTTATTCCTAACAGGGTGCTGGAGGGAGATCTACGGCTACAGTTTCAAGATTTGTACAAAGATCTCATCTCATGTGTTAAGAGAAATCAACAAATTGTAGATGACGTCTTATATGCCGTAAATCAGGGGCGTTCACCGATTGTGTTGACGGAGCGTAATGAGCACCTGGACTATTTGTATCAAGCTTTAAAAGATGATGTGCAGCATGTGATTGTCCTGCGTGGTGGAATGGGGCAGAAGTCCATTTCAGCGATGGAAGAGCAACTGAAAGTCACTCAGCATGAAGATTCCAGAGTGCTGTTAGCCACTGGAAAATTTGTGGGTGAGGGGTTTGATGATGCGCGTTTAGATACGTTGTTTTTAACTCTTCCGATTTCCTGGTCTGGAACAGTGGCGCAATATGCGGGACGACTCCACCGATTGTATGATACAAAAAAGGAAGTACAGGTTTATGATTATGCTGATTTTTCAGTGCCAATGCTTGAGCGTATGTTTAATCGGCGAGTTAAAGCATATGAATCGATTGGTTATCACATTTCTCATCCAGCAAGTGCAATAGCAGGGTGGCCTGTTGAGGTGATGCTTCCCTCTGATCCAGTATGGAAAATGGATTATACAACGAGTATCAAGCGGTTAGTGCGAGACGGTGTGGATGCCCAATTGGCTCATCTGTTTATGCAGAGTACGGTGCAAGCATCAACAATAGATTTTAGTCGTGCAAGAAGTGTGGTGGAAGCATTTTTATACTATAGACTAGAGACATTATCAGAGACGGTAGGACGTTTTGAATTAAATGGGATCTTGCCCATTCCATTTGATAATGCGGGTAATATGGAAATCGATTTACTTTGCCGAGACAAAAAAATTGCGGTTGAAATTGATGGATTACATCATCTTGATTGTAAAGAGGCCTATCGTCGTGATCGGCGAAAAGATTTGTTATTACAGGAGCAGGGGTATTTAGTGATTCGATTTTTGGCAGAAGATATTGGTAAGCGGTTGGATGAGGTGTTGGAAACGCTTATTCGAGCATTGTTGAGGCGGCGGTGATGAGGCTCGAATGAGGGCAATTAAAATTTTAGAGTCATACCAAACTAAGTGTCCTAATGAAACGCGGATCGTTTAGTCTACTATGAAGTATGTGCCAATGTTGTCGTGGCCATTGAACGAGAAAAACAGATTAAGGGATGGTCGTGGAAAAAAAAGAATGACCTTGTTAATGCATTCAATCCTGAATGGAAGGACTTATACCAATTGATATGCTGAAGACAGTGCCACTGTCATGAGATCCCTCGTTTCGCTCGGGATGACGTCGGGAATTACGAGTTTTCTTTGTATTGGGATAGTGCAATTGATCAAAGTTAGTAGTCCTCTACGCCGGCTTGCAATCACTCCACCGTCTACATTGCGTCTACATGAGTTTTTTGAAAATTTGGTTAAATAGTCTTAATGTCTTACTCTACCTGGTGGCCAGAAGTGGAATCGAACCACCGACACAAGGATTTTCAGTCCTCTGCTCTACCGACTGAGCTATCTGGCCTTAGGATGGGGTATTAAACGTCGAGATTGCCTCCGAGTCAAGAGTTCGTGGTATTTTTTTCTCATAAAAATCGGTAAACTGCTGTTTTTTTGATGGATGATCTAGATGCAAGACCCTTTATTTATTCGCGCATTGCGGCGCCAGGTTGTTGAAAGGACGCCTGTGTGGTTGATGCGTCAGGCAGGGCGGTATTTACCAGAATACCGACAAGTTCGTGCGCAGGCGGGTGATTTTTTATCATTATGTAAAACACCGCGCTTGGCAAGTGAGGTGACTTTACAGCCCTTAAGGCGTTTTTCGTTAGATGCGGCCATTGTATTTTCAGATATTTTAACGATTCCAGATGCCATGGGGTTGGGGCTGCATTTTGTGGAGGGGGAAGGGCCGCAATTTCATCAGCCTTTAACGCGTCTTGAGTCAGTGGAATCTTTTAAGGTAGACGACATCGTGCAGCGTGTATCTTATGTGATGGAAACCATTCAATTGGTGCGTGCGCAAATGCCGGCTGAGTTACCGCTGATTGGGTTTTCTGGGAGCCCATGGACATTGGCGTGCTATATGGTAGAAGGGCAGTCTAGTCGGTCTTTTAGCCGGATGTTGTGTGAGATGTATGCGCACGCAGATGAAACACATCGGTTACTCTCCTGGTTGGCCGATGTTGTGGTGCTTTATTTACAGGCGCAAATTCAAGCAGGAGTTCAGGCGGTGATGGTGTTTGATACCTGGGGTGGGTTGCTCAATCCTGCAAATTATCGCGCGTTTTCTTTGGCGTATATGCAACGGATTGTTGACGGCATTCGTCGTAGCTCACCCGATATGCCGGTGATTTTATTTACGAAAGGCGTGGGGAGTTCACTTGTGGATTTGGCAAATATTGGGCCTGCTGCTGTTGGCGTAGATTGGACCCTCGATCTGCAACAGGTGCGCGCAGCGGTTGGAGATAGGGTGGCTATACAAGGTAATTTAGATCCTTCCGTACTGCTGACCTCTCCACAGACGATTGAACGTGAGGTGATGCGGGTGTTAGATGCATTTGGTCATGGCTCGGGCCATATTTTTAATTTAGGGCACGGTATCACACCTGATGTCCCACCGGAGCATGTTGCGGTGATGGTAGAGGCTGTTCATCGGTTGAGCCCGGCTTTTCATGGGGGAGTCATATGAGTCAAACAGAGCAGTTAGAGGATTGGATTGAAATTCATGACTTAAAAGTAAAAACCCGCATCGGGGTGCATGCGTGGGAGCAACAGATTGACCAAACGTTGTCTTTAGATATTCGTTTTCCGCTTACATTGGGTGATGCCACGCTGACCTTGTCACAAACGGTTGATTATGACGCGCTGTGTAAAGCCGTTATAGCGTTCGTGAGCACACAGGCGTTTGAGCTGATTGAAACCGTGGCGCAACAAGTGGCTCAATTGATTTTATCTGAATTTAAAGTGAAGCAGGTGCAGGTCGCGGTGAGTAAGCCTTGGGCGGTTGAGCAGGCAGGGCGAGTGACAGTTCGGGTCACGCGGTGATATTGGCTATTTTTTTGTCAAATGCCCGTGAAAATACTCATACTCGCCCGTGATATGCACAAATGTTGCTTTATAATTCGAGTCTAGCGGGAACCCTCGAATCGTAATGAGGGGCTGTTTCAATCTATCTACAGGGCCCTTTCCATCGGGCAGGGTCATAATAAATCGTTCAGAGACCGTGACGCGAATATAAGCCTCATTATTAGGGGTAGGCTTAGAGCGAATCCAGGTTTTTATGTTTTTTTCATCGGTGTAAATGGGTCTAGACACCAATTGACTGGGTAAATTCACAAGAATGTGCTCCCAGGTGGTCATGTCTAGCCCTTTTGTTGAGTAAAGATAGATAAACAGCTCGACTTGTTTGTCGTCGGATGCTTTGGTGGTGACAGCAGTTGTGTTTGCTGCATTGGCCGCTTGTCCTATCATGTTTTTGAAGGTATCACGAACCTGATGGAGTTGTTTTCCCATGACGCGTAAGAAATTCGATTTTTGCCAGACAGGGGAGTCTGCCGCCTCATCTAAGATTTGGGTAATCTCTTTTTCTTGTTGCTCACTGAGGAACTGTTTCATCATAGCCCCATCTTGGGAGCCACTTCTGCAGGGGCATCAGTTGGTGTGGGGGCTACGGTTGTTGAAGCAGACGTAGAGGCTTGGATGGTTTGTGTTTTGTTGCGATTCAGCGCACTGAACAAGCCTTGTTTCCATTTTAAGATGGCTTCACTTGCTGTTCGGTTATCCTCTTCTGGGTGAGTCTCAGCTAAAGTTCCAACGGTATTAGTACATATACTGACCGGCGCAACCACTTTTTCCATGACTTCATCAATGGTGACGCCCGTAGTTAATGGCTCATGTTTCTTGGTACTAAAATAGGTGGTCACGGTTCATTTCCTCAATAAAAATTGAACTTAGATCCTTCACTTTATTACATTATACTATATTAATGTTTAAAATGCGATTAATTTGATTTTAATTTGTCATCCGTGGCGTATTTATTGTACCTGAATAGGTGCGGGTGTCTAGAGAAAATATCGTTGGATATATGTTGGTTCACGACTATTAATTTAAGAAAGGTAGCCTGGATTTAGTCGTACATCAATTCATCAAGTGGCGTATAGTCTTTGCTGGGGCCGCCGTGAATGAGTTCACTGATGACGTCAATAATGCAGAGTAGTCGCAGCGACTGAGGGGTGACGGTATCAAATATGACCCGAGTGCCGAGTAGGGCGCCTTCGGCGTCTTCAAATGTGGCGCCTAATCCGTAGCCTAGACAGAGTGAACACAGTTGATCGGCGCGTTTTGTTAAGCCTGGCAACATGCCGGTTTCTGAAAAAACTTCATCGTACGTTAAAAAGCGATCATTGAGGTAAAACTTAGCGTTCATTTGCGCTGACACCATGGCCAGTGTTTTAGGAATATCAGTACTCATAACCACGCCACCTCGGTTGAGACGTTTTGATGTCACCTGCTAAGAATGACCTGATCCATCTTAAAAAGACGGGGACCGAAAAACCAAAATGCTCTAAAACACCAAACATCACAAGGGATAGTAAGGCGACGATGGCCGTCCAGATTGCAATATGGAGTAGAAAAATAAGGGTAGGAAAAGAAGCGCGTGCATCCACCATAAAAAAACGCGCACTTCTTGCTGAATCTCGCCAATGCGCATCAGCTGAAAACTCTGCCATTATATTTCTCCATCTGATGCTATACTGGGCGCAGTACAGCGGTCCTTCGGTGGCATGCCAAACCGGTTTAGTTTGCTCCATAATTTATGATTTGTAAATTAATTGGCGACGTAGAGGCCAAGACAAGGTAAAATAGAGATTCTTTGAATAGGTTATTTTGGGTTGATATGGTTGAGAAGATTAGAAACGTAGCAATTATTGCGCACGTGGATCATGGTAAAACAACGTTGGTTGATAAGCTGTTACAGCAAACCGGAACATTTAATGAGCGAGCAGCGACCATTGAGCGAGTGATGGATTCCAATGTGTTGGAAAAAGAACGCGGCATCACGATTTTAGCTAAAAACACCTGTGTGAATTGGCACGGTTATCACATTAATATTGTGGATACCCCGGGACACGCTGATTTTGGTGGAGAAGTTGAACGTATCTTGTCGATGGTTGACAGTGTGTTATTGCTGGTTGATGCGGTGGATGGCCCAATGCCACAAACGCGGTTTGTGACGCAAAAAGCCTTCGGGTTTGGTTTAAACCCCATCGTTGTGATTAATAAAATCGATCGTCCAGGGGCGCGGCCTGATTGGGTGATGGAGCAAGTGTTTGATTTATTTGATAACCTGGGTGCAAACGATACTCAGTTAGATTTTCCTGTTGTTTATACCTCTGCGTTGGAAGGGTATGCCAAATTGGCGTTAGAGGATGAGACAACCAATATGGAAGCTTTATTACAGACGATTGTTGATAAAGTGCCTCCACCGCCTGTTGATTTGGATGGCCCGTTTCAAATGCAAATCAGTTCGCTGGACTATTCTTCGTATGTGGGCACGATTGGCATAGGACGAATTTCACGCGGACGCATCCAACCGAAGGCGAATGTTAAAGTGATCGATCAACATGGCGAAGTTCGTAATGGTCGAATTCTACAATTACTTGGATTTGCTGGCTTAGATAGGGTCGAAATTAATGAAGCGCAAGCCGGAGACATCATTGCGGTGACGGGGCTGAGTGAGCTTCATATTTCAGATACGTTATGCGATCCGAGCGCGGTTGAAGCGTTGCCAGCCTTGAGCGTGGATGAACCGACAATCAATATGATCTTCCAGGTTAACGACTCTCCTTTTGCAGGGCAGGAAGGGAAATATGTGACCAGTCGTAAAATTCATGAGCGCTTACAAACCGAGTTGTTGCACAACGTGGCATTGCGTGTAGAGGCCATGGATGATCCGGACAAAGTCAGAGTATCTGGACGAGGCGAGTTGCATTTATCAATTTTGATTGAAACCATGCGCCGTGAAGGTTACGAACTTGGCATTTCAAGACCAGAAGTTATTCTGAAAGAAGAGGATGGCGTCGTTCTTGAGCCTTACGAGCAAATGACCGTCGATATTGAAGAAACGCATCAAGGCTCGGTGATGGAAAAGTTAGGGGAACGTCGTGGCGAACTCCAAAACATGGTGCCAGATGGCAAAGGACGCGTGCGCCTAGATTATATTATCCCAACCCGGGGTCTCATTGGCTTTCATACTGAATTTTTGTCGTCAACGTCGGGAACTGGGTTGATGTATCACGTGTTTGAAAAATATGGGCCGTATGTTCGCTCTAAAATAGGGCAAAGAGCCAATGGTGTGTTGGTTTCAAGTTGCGCAGGCACAGCAAGAGGCTTTGCTTTATTTAATTTACAAGAAAGAGGCCGGATGTTTATTGGGCCACAAGTTGCTTGTTATGAAGGGATGATTGTTGGTATCCACTCTCGCGATAACGATCTGATTGTAAATGTCACGAAAGAAAAACAATTGACGAATGTTCGCGCGTCTGGAACGGATGAAAATATCGTGTTGACCCCTGCGATTAAATACTCATTAGAACAGGCATTAGAATTTATTGATGATGATGAGTTGGTCGAAGTCACACCACAATCTATCCGCCTGAGGAAAAAACGCTTAAAAGGAGTAGAAAGAAAGCGTGATGGACGGTCATCTGAGGACAAGTAACCATGAAAAACCCGCTTCAGTTTAAACGAGTCATTGTCTACGCACGTCACCACCGCGCCAATGAGGGGGTGATTGAGACCTTGACTCGACTGATGCATTTTTTATCTACGTTATCGATTGAGGCGTGGCTTGATCAAGAGACAGCCGCGTCGTTCTCATTAGATTATCCTGTTTTAGCACGGCAACTCATGGGCCAGTCTGGCGATATCATTATCGTCGTTGGCGGAGATGGCAGTTTGTTGTCTGCTGCGCGCATGGCGGTTGAGGTCGGTGTACCTGTGGTTGGGGTGAATAGAGGACGTTTAGGGTTTTTAACAGATATTTCTCCCCAAGATATGGAAACAGAGTTGCTTGCGGTGTTACAAGGGCACTATGTGGAAGAGCAGCGTTTTTTATTACAAGCACGTCTTGAGTCAACGTCCGGGGCTTCATTTGTTGCTTGTGCGCTCAATGATGTTGTCGTGAGTCGCGGGAATAGCACTTATCTCATGGAATTTGATGTGTTTGTGAATCAAGAGTTGGTGAGTCATTATCGTGCAGACGGCATTATTTTTTCAACACCCACAGGGTCAACGGCTTACACTCTTTCTGCGGGTGGACCCATTTTACATCCTACCTTGAATGCGGTGGTCATTTCGCCGATGTTTTCTCACCGGTTAAGCTCGCGTCCTTTGGTCGTGGATGCGCAGGCACAGATCCTGCTCAAACCCAGTGCGGCGCAACATATCGAGTTATCGTTGAGCGCAGATAGCCAAGAGCAGGCCGTTATTCAAGAAGGACAGTGGCTGACCATACAAAAACATCCCGAGAAGCTACGCTTATTACATCCAGTACGTTATGATTATTTTGATACATTAAGACTTAAATTAGGTTGGGAGGGAGGCTCGCAATCGTGCTTTTGACCTTGTCAATTGATCACTTTTTAACGATTGAACACCTGGAAATGGATTTTGAGGTTGGATTGACGGTGTTAACCGGTGAAAGCGGTGCCGGAAAATCCATCATCATGGATGCCATGCTGTTTGTGCTCGGGCATAAAATGCACGGCGAGGTCGTGCGGCCAGGACAAGAGCAAACTGAAGTGGCTGCTATGTTTGCCGTGTTGCCCGGATCTGAAACTCATCAATGGTTATGTGAGCAAGATGTCACCTCGGAAACCGAGGTCGTGATGCGGCGTATCATGAATCGATCGGGGCGATCTAAAGCCTACTTAAATGGGAAACTCCTGTCTTTACAGCAAGCAAAAAGCGTAGGTGAACGGCTGATTCATGTTCATGGTCAGCATGCGCATCAACAATTACTGCATGTGCACACCGCGCGCTCACAACTCGATCGCTATGCAGGGCACATGGCATTATTGACTGAAGTAAGCGAGCGCTTTCAAGCGTATCAGACCTTGTTGCAGTGTTTTCGCGCGCTAGAGTCACCTGATATGCTCCGTAGCCAATTGGTTTTTCAGCAATTTCAACGCAAAGAATTATTGGACTTGGCGATGCAACCCAATGAAATCGAGCTGCTTTATCAAGAGCATAAAAAGCTACATCATTTACAGGCTTACTTGTTTTCAGGAACTCAAATTGAGAGTTGGCTATCTGGCGATGAGAATGGAATTTGTCGCCAACTGAGTCAGGTTGAGCACGAGTTAAAAAATTTACCTGATGAAGATGTGGTCGTAAAGCGCATGAAAACCTTGGTGAGTGAGGCCTTGATTCAATGCGAAGAAGCAGCGATGGAAGCAAGGGCTTGGGTAGAAACCTTGGTGGACGATCCCGAACGTCGTGCAGGCCTTGAAAACAGGATGAGCGAGCTTCATCACCATGCCAGAAAATATCAGGTGGAGGTGAGCGCGTTACCCACGTTGCTCGAGCAACTGATTGAGCGATGTGAAGAATTAGAGCGCGCATTAGAAGCGGTGCCGCTTTTAGAGAAGCAACTGGGTGAGGCGCATCAGGTTTTTTTGAAGGCAGCAACAAAGCTCAGTGAGTCTCGGGCTGCGTGCGCGCCTGTTTTATCGGCAGCCTTGACTGGCATGATGCGGCAATTAGGGGTGTCTCAAGGCGAAATTAAAATTCAATTTTCACCTACGGAAAAACCAGATAAGTTTGGGTTGGAGCGGGTTGAGTATGAGGTCAAAACGAACCCAGGCATGCCGTTTCAATTGTTGTCTAAAGTGTTGTCAGGTGGCGAGCTATCTCGTTTCAGCTTGGCCGTTGAACTCATGACCAATGAGCGTGCGGCAATTCCTACCTTGGTTTTCGATGAGGTGGATGTGGGCATTGGTGGAAAAACCGCGGCAGTGGTGGGTCAATTGTTACGGCAATTAGGAAAACGAGTGCAGGTGCTTTGTGTGACGCATCAACCGCAAGTTGCAGCATTCGCTCATTATCACTGGGCGGTTAAGAAATGCTTAAATGAAGAAAGTTCTCTTACCTATGCTGTGCCGCTTTCTATGCAGGAGCGTGCGGTGGAGTTGGCGGCAATGTTGGGGGGGATCAGTTGTGGTGATGAGGCGCATGATCATGCGAGGAGTTTGTTAGAGGAGTCGCAGTGTGGGTAATCTGTTCGTCATTGTGAATACAGAGAAATCGGAGCCGCGACCGTTAGGGAGCGGAAGTTTTAAAATCTCCGCTCCCTAACGGTCGCGGCTCCGATTTCTTTGCGCTTACAATGACGGAGATGTTAAACATGCAACTGCCGTCCCCCATCCACCTTAATCACCTGCCCCGTCATAAACGCATGTTGCGCCAAGAACAACACCGTTTGCGCGATATCACTTGGATGACCGTGACGCTGCAGTAAGGTTTGTGAAATAATATTTTTTTTGGTTGCGGGCAATAGGTGATTATCCCCCTCTGGCCATGCAATCGCACCAGGTGCGACTGCATTGACACGAACGCGAGGTGCGAATGCCTTTGCAAGTGCGAGGGTTTGCATGGTGAGTGCAGCTTTCGTTTGGCAATAGATTTCATAGCCGGCCAAAGGTTGAGTTGCATGGATATCTGTCAGATTAATGATACTGCCTTCATGCGTTAGTAGGTGAGGAAGGGCCGCGTAACTTAAATAAAAAGGGGCTTCTACATTCACTTTAAAAGACTGTTCCCAGGTGGTGGGGCTAGGATGTGTGGTCTCATTTTGGATGAATACAGAGGCGTTGTTCACGAGTAGGGTGAGTGCATTTCGCCATTGTAGGGTTTGTTCGACTAGGTAGGCAGGGGCTGCGGAGTCTTGCAGATCATGGAAGCAGCACGCAGCACTTTGAGGACGGCGTTCGTTGAGGGTTTGACATAGCTCTATGGCGTCTTGTTTAGCGTGATGGGCATGAATCATCACATCAAAACCTGCTTGATGTAAACAGTGGGCGATGGCGGCACCTATGCGTCTTGCAGCACCGGTGATGAGTGCGACTTTTGGGGGAGATGGGATCATAATGAATAAGCGTCGGGAAATATAAATTGATTGTACTCGGAATGGAGCGTTGGTGAAGCATTTTTTATTTGAACAGTGGTTTCCATGCGGGGAGAGCATGTGGTTTGTTGAGTTTATGCAGCAAGCGCTCTATCACCCTATCTATGGTTATTATACGACTCGGTCGAACGTACTGGGCGCACAAGGGGATTTTATCACCGCACCTGAGATGACGCCGTTGTTTGGTCAGACGCTCGCGACGGCGTGTGCCCCTATATTGGCACAATGTGCGCAGCCAACCCTATTTGAGTTTGGTGCAGGAAGCGGGCGGCTCTGTATCGATGTGTTGAGTGCATTGAACGCTCTTCAAGCCCTGCCCGAGCGCTATGTGATTTTAGAGGTCAGCGGGCAGTTGCGAGCTATGCAACAACAAGCCATTCAAGCCGCTATTCCACAGTTATTTTCTCGTGTGGAATGGATAGATGCATGGCCGACCACTCCCTTTAATGGGGTAGTGCTTGCCAATGAAGTGTTAGATGCTATGCCTGTGCATCGCTTAATGTGCCAGGATCAAACCATATTAGAAAGCAAAATCACCCACTCAACGCAGGGAGAGCTTATCGAACAATGGGCGCCTTGTATCCATCCACGCTTGGTTGAACGCATGCTGACTTGTGTTCCACCTGAGGTGAGTCCTTATGTTTCAGAGATCAACGGGCTACTGGATGATTGGTTGCGGCACTGTTTTGAAATGCTAGGGAGTGGGGCGGTGTTTTTGATTGATTATGGCTTTCCTGCTAGTGAATACTACCATCCAGACCGCGCGATGGGGACGCTCATGTGCCATCACCAGCACCGTGCACATGTGTCCCCCTTGATTCATGTCGGAGAGCAAGATATCACCGCCCATGTTGATTTTACCCACGTGGCAGAAGCCGCAAGTGACGCGGGGTTTGACATCAGCTGGTTCACCACACAAGCTGCTTTTTTACTGGATAATGGTGTGTTAGCGCGATTGGAGCATGATGCGGATATAGCGGCGCGGTTTACCATGACGCAACAGGTTCAGCGCTTGCTTTCACCGAGTGAAATGGGGGAGTTGTTTAAAGTCATGGTGTTAACAAAGCGTGCGACTTTGCCGTATACTTGGTCTCATCGATACGATCAGCGAGCACGATTATGAAAAAAGGGTTTCTCTCAACGGTAGAGTTGCAAAAAGAGAGTATGAAGTTTTCCGCAGGTCATACCACTATTTTTTCGGCAACAGATCGCGAGCCTTTACATGGCCATCACTATACGGTCTATCTTGGATTGACGACCTGGGTTGAAGAAAATGGGATGACCTTTGATTATCGTTTTTATAAAAATAAAATTCGCGAACTCTGTGATTTTCTAAATCAAACGTTTTTGATGCCAGGGAACTCGCCTTATTTACAACAAGACGAAGATGACGCCTATTATTATTTTACGTTTAATCATAAAAAAATCCCTTTTCTAAAAGAGGATGTGACCATTTTGCCGGTCACTAACGTGACGGTAGAAGAATTGTCGCGATGGTTTGTGATGGCTTTAATTAAAGATAGCGACGAACTCTCTAAACATCGTGTTGAAAAGCTAGTGGTTAAGGTGTTTTCCGCACCGGGCCAATCTGCCAGCCATACTTGGGAACGAACCCCGTTGTGAGCAAGATTGTTCGAGTTTGTATTCCGCATACAGGGCGAGATGGCTACGATTATACGGTAGGTGATGAGATGGAGGCCTCCATTGGCTCCCGCGTTTGGGTGACCTTACGCGGGCGCAAGTATGTTGGCATTGTGATTGAAAAGCTCGAGCAATCAGCCTTTGAAGCGAAGTTGAAACCGGTTGTATCCGTCGTTGATGCCTTAGCCATACTCGATACCCATTTATTGTCATTTTATCGGTGGATTGGGCAGTACTATCACGCGCCACTCTCAGGTGTTTTAAATTTTGCATTACCTAAGCAGGTGAAAGAAGGTAAACCTATTCTTGACCGTAGGTTGGGCCTTGGCCCAACACATCATGTTTCAACTCACGAGAGCGTGATTTTAAATCCAGAGCAACATACCGCGGTAGAAGGCATTTTGGCCGCGAGCTCACAATTCCATTGCTTCCTCCTTCAAGGGGTGACTGGAAGCGGTAAGACCGAAGTGTACTTGCGTGTCATCGAATCGGTGTTAGCCAAAGGGATGCAAGTGTTGGTGTTGGTGCCTGAAATTGGTTTGACCCCCCAGCTGGTGTCACGCTTTCGTGAAAGACTACACACCCCGATTGAGGTCATTCACTCTCATCTCAATCACACAGAGCGCTATAAAGCCTGGTGCGCGGGAGCAACAGGGCAGGCCGGGGTCATTTTGGGGACACGTTCTGCGCTATTTACGCCCTTGCCTACATTAGGTTTGATTGTGATCGACGAAGAACATGATTTGTCCTTTAAACAGCAGGATAGGGTGCGTTATTCTGCGCGTGACT
Source organism: Gammaproteobacteria bacterium (assembly GCA_026399205.1). Taxonomy (GTDB): domain Bacteria; phylum Pseudomonadota; class Gammaproteobacteria; order Legionellales; family Legionellaceae; genus 2-12-FULL-37-14. The sequence goes on along the minus strand of JAPLRL010000045.1, from coordinate 46,402 downwards.
GTGCGTTGGTTAGAGCAAAGCAACTCAATATTCCCGTTATTTTGGGCTCTGCAACCCCCAGTTTGGAAACCTATTATCACGCGCTTTGTCAAAAATACACGTGTTTTAAATTAACGCAAAAAGCCTTGACCAGCGCCCCCCTCCACTATGAGTTGGTGGATTTACGGATACATGCACTAAAAGAAGGTTTAACTGAAAAAACCTATCAGAAGATTGAGCAACATCTTTCGATGGGGAATCAGGTGCTGGTTTTTGTGAATCGCAGAGGGTATGCGCCGGTTTTACTCTGTCATGATTGTGGGTGGATGGCTGATTGCACGGCTTGTGATCGTCATTTTACGGTGCATAAAAAATGGAACCGCATGATTTGCCATCACTGTGGCACACAGTTGTCGATGCTCACGCAGTGTGGGCACTGCCAAAGCAGGGCGCTGCTGTGTGTGGGGTCAGGCACGCAGCGTTTATTTCAAGCGTTGGTCAAGCGATTTCCTGCGGTGAACACGGCGCAAATCGATAGGGATGAGTTACGCAAAAAACATGCGCTGGAGGCGGCGCTCAATCAGATTGCTGCAGGGCAAATTCAACTCATGGTTGGAACTCAGCTGTTGGCAAAAGGGCATCATTTTCCCAAACTGACCTTGGTGGTGATTGCCGACACCGATGCAGGATTATACCACCAGGATTTTCGCTCAATGGAGCGTTTAGGGCAGCTGATTTTACAAGTTTCAGGACGCGCAGGACGCGCAGATTTGCCTGGAGAGGTTCTTTTACAAACACACTTTCCAACCCATCCATTATTATTGATACTCTTGCAACAAGGCTATGATGCGTTTGCACAAGCACTCTTAGCACAGCGAGCCAGCGCGTCGCTACCACCTTATGCCCACGTGAGTTTGATTCGCGCACAAGGGCGTGATGCCGATAAAGTAGAAGCTTGTTTGCTGCTGTTTAAACAACAGTTACTCTCTCACGATATTTTACTCTATGGCCCCGCACCTGCTTTGATGTTTAAAAAAGCAGGTTTATATCGTATGCAGTTATGTTTGATGTCTGCGAGTCGGCCTAAATTACATCAAGCGATCAATCAGGTGGTTGTGACGATGGAAAGTGTGCGGCATGCGGGGGTGAAATGGGTGGTGGATGTGGATCCGGTGGAATCGTAACGAAAATTGTTGGGCCAAGGCCCAACCTACATTCGTGTTGTAGGTTGGGCCTTGGCCCAACAAAAATATCGTTCAAACCACACAGCACACACCACACAACACACCACCGGCGGTAAAAAAGACAATTGAAATCCTGTGAATTCAAACATCAATACAATGGCAGTGAGCGGAATTTTTTGTGCAACAGCCAGAAACGCAGTCGCACCGATAATGGCAAAAGTATTAACAGAATCATGGCTTGAGGTGACAAACAGCTGCCATATTCCGCCTAATACGGCCCCGAGTAGCGCACCATTGGCGAGCGATGGGGTCAGGATGCCGCCGTGTGCGCCAGCACGCAGGCTTGACCAAGTGATGAAAAGTCGCAGAGCGAGCAGTGTCGCACTGAGCTCGAGCGCTACCGTAGGACCAAATTCTATTTGCGCGGGGCTTTTTCCATTTCCTAAGAGTGCAGGAAAAAACATCGCCAAGGCACCAATCATTATAAAATTGATGAGCGAGAATACAGGCAGCTGCCAATTATGTTGTGATTTTTTTGCGGCCAGTGTGGTGATGCGTTTAAACCAACATGCAACGAGCGCTAAAATAGGACTGGCTAGAATGGACCAGATAATTAACGCGTTGTTAAATTGTAATGGGGCGAGATGGTATTGGAGGTGATTCCCTAAGACGAATCGTACAATCAGAACCGCGATGACCGAGGTCGTGAGTGCGGGTAAAATAGCACGCAGGCTATACGTCATGAGTAACGTTTCTAAGGTAAATAGCGTGCCACCTAAGGGGACATTATAGATGGCGGCTAAACCAGCCCCTGCAGCACAGGCAATGAGGCATTTGGTTTGCGCGGTATCGAGCTTTATGTTTTGAGAAAGCCAGCAAGCCCAAAGTGCGCTAATTTCTCGAGGTGCTTTTTCGCGCCCTAGGGGTGAGCCTAATGCAACAGTGACGATTTGTAGTAAAGCATGAAGCAGGGTTTCGATGATGGGAAAATGAGGTTTATTCATGTTTAGACTGGCATCAATACTGACTAATGGTTTTCCATAACGAAAAATGCACCACCATCCTAAGCCTGCGACAACGCCACATAAGGACAAAATAGCCAGGCGTCGTTGAGGTGAAGCGGCTTCTACACCTAGGAGAAAACTGAATTGTTCATCGCTGTAGCCGTAGGCAATATGTTGAACGAAGTGTAGTAACACGATTAAAAGGATGCCAATAAACCCAATGCCGACACCGGTGAGCAGGGTGCAAAACATAAAAGGGATGGAAGGGGTGGGAGGAATGTATTTTTTATTTTGAGTCATTTTTTGTCACTCCACATCGCTTGTAACTGCCCAGGCACACGTCATCCTGAGCGCCAGCGAAGGATCTCCCTCAGTCAGCAATGTGCCGATTTGTAGGAGATCCTTCGCTGGCGCTCAGGATGACGTAGGGCGTGAGCATCACTTTAAACCTCAGCATAACTTTATATTTAGTTGAATTGCAAAAATCGTGTATTATACGAGGCTCTGTTGGATAACCAATTTGGATTATGACGCTTTCAACCCTAGATGCAGAACAACTGTATTTTGCAACCCTTGCTGGGTGCCATGCTGTTATACGTGAACGTGATACCCTCAATGCGATCAATGTTTTTCCGGTGCAAGATGGTGATACGGGCGATAACATGGCGGCAACTGCCAGCGCAGTGATTAATCATGCCGCACTTCAAAAATCCATTAAAGGCACCTTACAATCGGTTGCGAATGCAAGCATGACCGGTGCCAGGGGTAATTCTGGCATGATTTTTTCCCAGTTTTTTAATGCATTGGCGGATGGGGCGATTGAAGGCGAGCCTTTAAATATGCATCGCTTTAGCGAGTTACTGAATAATGCGGCCATCAGGGTGCGGGCGGCTATTCTTAATCCGATGGATGGCACGATGTTGACGGTCATGGAATTTTGGTCAACGTATACGAAAGATCAAATGGCTCAGATCCCTTGTTTTAAAACATTATTACAAACCATTACCCAACAGTTACAAGAAGTGGTGACACAAACCACACAAACACTGGCCGCACTTAGACAAGCTGGGGTTGTTGATGCGGGTGCATTGGGATTTTTTCATTTTGTGAATGGGTTTAGTCGCTTTATTGCAGATCCGACCACCCTGCCCTCTATGCAATCGTTACCTGAGTTGGTTTTTAATCATGAACCAGAGCAGTGTGCACATGAGCATCCCACTCAAGGACGTTATTGCACAGAGGCAATGATTAAAGGGGAACATCTTAATCAGCAGCAACTCATGGACACCCTGAAACAATATGGCGACTCTATTGTCATTAGTGCGAACGCCCAACTCTGTCGTTTTCATTTGCATACAGATACGCCGTGGATGGTGTTTGGTGCATTGCAAACCATGGGACAGTTGCAGCAGCCTAAAGTAGATGACATGTTACGTCAATTTCAGACCATTTATGAGAGAAAAAACGCTATTGCGCTTGTGACAGATTCGAATGCAGATTTACCCGCTCAAATTTTAGATGAGCATCAAATTCATCAGATTTCTTTAAATATTCATATTGATGGACATGACTTTCTAGATAAATATAGCATCACTTCAGAGCAGTTTTATGATCGTTTACCCTTATGTAAAGTTCATCCAAAGACCTCTTTCCCCTCTATTTTAGCGATTGAACAACGCTTAAAACCCATCGCAGAAAAATACCAGGATGTGTTGGTTCTAAGCGTGTCACAGGCGTTAAGCGGCACACATGACGCCATTAAGCTTGCTGCCGAAAAACATAAAAACATTCATGTGGTGAATTCGCGGCATTGTTCTGCTGCACAAGGTCTTTTATTGGCCGAGGCCGCTGAGAAGATTGCTGAACAAGTTGCGATGAGCAAGTTAGTTCAACATATGCAAACGTGTATTCCAAATACCCATTTTTGGTTTATGGTCCGTGATTTGAGTGCATTAATTCGCTCAGGGCGGATTAATAAAATATTAGGAAAAATGGCACAGTTTTCGGGGGTGCGGTTGTTGTTTTCCATGACGCCTGAAGGAAAAGCTCATTTGACAGGGCAAGCGTTTAGTGAGAGCGCTGCACTACAAAAAATCATTCAGGCCGTGAAAGCGAAACAACAAGAAGGCTTGCGTTTAAAGCGCTATGCGGTGGTGCATGCCAATGCATTAACCGAAGCAAAGCAATTTGCGAGTGAGACGAAGCAGGCGCTCCTCCAAGCACCCGATTATGTCGAATCAGTTTCTGTGTCGGTAGGGGTGCATGCAGGGCCGGGATGTGTGGGGTTGGCGGCGTTGTTTGAGTGAAATGTCTTGCATAAATATCATTATTGATTTAAAATTGAACAATGTAGACATTTTAAATATGGCGCCATGCCCAATAATGATTATATTCTACTCAGCGGAAACATAAGAGCCGGTAAGACCGAAGTACGCCGGCGGTTGTGCGAGCGTCCGACGTTCGCATCTCCTTTTAGTTCTCAATATGAAGCAACACAGACGCTCGAGTATCAATGTTTTTCTACAGGCCATATGGGTAAACTTGCCATCTGGGATATGCCAGGTACGCAGACGCTACCCGTTTCATTGTTGGTCAATACAAAAATCGTTTTACACTGTGTTGATTTGAGCTCCCCTTTTGATTCAGCAGATCTAGAAACAAAAATAAAAGCCATACAAGCGACCCATCCCAACATTCTGATTCGCCTAGTCGGAACACACTCAGATAGCACGAATGCAGCTTTGGTTTTTGGTCAGTTAAACCGGATGTCAATCTTACTGGGTCTTCCGTTTTCACCAATGAGGACATCAGCCAAAACCGGCGAGGGATTTTTAGCGTTACGTACCTTTTGTTTGACTTCATCTGATGAACTTTCACCTTATGAGCAGGAAAAGAAGAATTTTCTTAAAGCGATACAAGCCTTGCCCTTGAGAATAAAAAGAGAATTAAAAGAAGAAATCGAAAAATTTGAAAAAGCAAAAAATAAGCAAGCTTATTTGGGTGAATTTAAAACCAACTGTGTGGATATCTTAAAAGACTCCCATCCGGCTATGCGCGCATTACTGACGCTTGTAGTGGTAATCAGTTTGACGTTACTGCTGGGTGCAATGGGCTTTGGAATTGGCTTAGCAGTAGGCTCATGGGCCCTCCCTGGCGCCTTTATTACGGGCCTTGCTGTGGGAAGTTTAGAGTCAACCGCGGTGATTGCTTCAGCAGTGACATTTGGGATATTTGCTGGCGGCTACGGTGCGCATCGTATGATGAAGACGCCCCCGCAAGAGATGTTGTATGATATTACCGGTAGGCTGATGGATTTTAATTGAAAAAAGACATCCGAGCCGCGACCGTTAGGGAGCGGAAGTTTTAAAAGTTCCGCTCCCTAACGGTCGCGGCTCGGATATGTGTGCGTTATAATTAACCCAGTTGAAACAATTATAAACCCAGGGGGTTATGATGAGTGAAGAATTATTGTACGTCGATCCCGATGCATTATCAGAAGAACAGTCTTCAGGGATAAAATTCTGTCATTTGACAGAAGAAGCGCGTTCTCATCATGAGGTTATAATTTCACAAGGCGGACAATTCATCCATAAACTAACGGGTGAGCCCGTCGACACCGGCACCATGATAGCTCATGGCAAGCGGGCGTATGCGGCTTATGTGTTAACCCGTGACGGTCGACTTTTTTTATTTAATCATTTAGATGGGCGAGATCAGATAGGGCATACGTCTATGTCAGGGGGAGAGCCCGTGATGGGTTCTGGTGAAATGATTATTGATGAAGGCGAGCTAAAACTCATCAATAATCACAGTGGACACTATAAGCCTTCCTTATTTTCTATAAAAAGGGTCTTGGCGTATTTTCAGGGTAAAAGCGTGGATTTGGTTGACGTTACCGTGGAAACTTTTTGTGATCCGAAAACAGTCTTAAAACATTTACCCTCTGAACGCGTTGGAAAGTCTTCTGATGATGAGATGTTTCACACCCCTGCAATGGCAATTTTACAGTCATTGTCTCAGTATATCGACAGTAAAACCGAAAAACTCGTCGAGAAATTTGATGCGCAAGAGTACAGTTGGTTAACCCGATTTTATAGAATGCTAGAAAAGAGATTTTCTTTCACCAAAGGGCTGACGGATGAAAGAAATGCATTGAGGCAAGCGTTTAAAGACGCCTCTTTTGCACCAGCTTCACCGAATACCTCTGAGATTGATAGATTAAAAGATAAAATTAGATTGGCAGATAATTTTATTAAAAGTAACAATGCTTTATCTAAAAAGTATGAAAAAAAGGAAAATTCAGGTCGTTTTTATACGGAGATGTTGAGCTATAAACAAAGCCTTGAAAAGCGTTTTACGCATGCATTGAAGGCTGGCTTAGAAACGCCAACGGCATCTTATGATGATTCAAAAATGAAGAAGTTGTTTTAGCAGTACCCCCCGAAAACCAAAATAGTAGTCTATAATTTAATCAATGTGTAAGTAAACATCTTTATAAGGAGTTATTATGAACACATTGTTGAAGGGTGTATTACTAGGTAGCGCCTTATTATTTGGGACCATGGATGTGGCTTATACTCGAGGTGGAGGTCACCACGGTGGCGGTCATCATGGTGGAGGCCATCATCATGGGGGCTACCACCATGGGGGTTACCACCATGGTGGATGGAACCGTGGTTATCATGGCGCCGGTTGGAATCGCGGCGGTGGATGGAACCGTGGTTATCATGGTGCCGGTTGGAATCGCGGCGGGGTCTGGAATCGCGGTTGGGGCGGTGGTGGCTGGGGTTGGGGTGGTGCGGCTGTTGTCGGCTATCCTTACGGCGGTGGTTGTGTGTGGGTACCTGCGCATCGCAATCGTTATGGGTATTTCATACCCGGACATCGTGCTTGCTAACCTCGTGGTGTAGGTTGGGCCAAGACCCAACCTACGTTTTTTTTGCTTTCTCGCAAGAATAATTGGCTATCAAAAACCAGAGTGATATACTTCTCCGTTTGTGCCATCTTATTTTGTGAGTGAGTTCATGACAAAAACAAGACCAATTAACTTAGATTTAACCACAATGGTGTTTCCACCTATGGCGGTGGCCTCTATTTTACATCGCGTTTCTGGGGTATTACTGTTTCTTTTATTACCCTGGGTTCTTTATTTATTAGCGTTATCTCTGCATGATGTGAGCTCTTTTACCGAACTACAGTTATGGTTGGTGAATCCTTATTGTAAAGTATTGACGTGGGTGGCAGCGTCTGCTGCTTGGTATCATTTGATTGCAGGTGTACGTCATTTGTTAATGGATGTTGGGGTAGGGGAATCATTGCATGCTGGGCGTTGGAGTGCAGTGGGGGTCATTGGCTTGGGGATTGTGGGCGTCGTCGTGTTGGGGATATGGATATGGTAACGAATGTCACGAGTTTGACTGGTAATGGTTTAAAAGATTGGCTCATTCAGCGCGTCACTGCGGTTTATTTGATTGTTTATTTGGCGGGTTGGGTAGGGTATTTCATTGGCCATACGCACATTGATTACGATCAGTGGCATGCGGTGTTTCAAAATCAATGGGTGCAAGTGGCTACTATTTTAGCGGTTGTGTCATTGGTCACGCATGCGTGGATTGGCATTTGGACAGTCACTACTGATTATATGACATGCGCCGCATTGCGCTTGTCACTTCAAATGGTGGTGTTGTTTAGTTTGCTGATTCAGGTTCTGTGGTGCATTAAGATTGTTTGGGGGCAATAAACGATGGCTATTTCGCGTCATGTATTTGATGTAGTGATTGTAGGTGCAGGTGGGGCTGGCATGCGCGCAGCATTACAGGTGGCTCAATCAGGGTTGAAAGTGGCCTTAATTTCTAAGGTGTTTCCAACGCGTTCACATACGGTTTCTGCTCAAGGTGGGATTACTGCAGCCTTAGGCAATGCGCATGAAGATGATTGGCGTTGGCATATGTATGATACGGTCAAGGGCTCAGATTATTTGGGTGACCAAGATAGTATTGAATACATGTGTCGCGTGGGTCCTCAGGCGGTGTATGAGTTAGAGCACATGGGGCTGCCTTTTTCACGTATGGATAATGGTAAAATTTATCAACGCCAATTTGGTGGGCAGTCCAAGAATTTTGGTGGCGAGCAGGCGGCAAGAACCTGTGCTGCGGCAGATAGAACCGGACACTCTTTACTGCATACGCTTTATCAACAGAATTTGAAGGCAAAAACCTGTATATGGAGTGAGTGGTTCGCTCTAGACTTGGTGCGTGGCGCGGATGGTCAAATCGCGGGCGTCATGGCGATGTGCATTGAAACCGGAGAAGTGGTGTTTTTTCAGTCTCGGGTGTGTGTGCTCGCAACAGGCGGAGCCGGGCGTATTTATCAATCAACAACCAATGCTTATATCAATACCGGTGATGGATTGGGGATGGCGCTTCGTGCCGGTCTCCCATTACAAGATATGGAAATGTGGCAATTTCACCCCACAGGCATTGCAGGTGCCGGTGTTCTTGTTACAGAAGGCTGTCGCGGTGAAGGTGGGTACTTGATTAATAAAGATGGTGAACGCTTCATGGAGCGTTATGCACCTCACGCAAAAGATTTGGCTTCCAGAGACGTGGTTGCGCGCTCTATGGCATTGGAAATTCGTGCCGGGAGAGGATTCGATCCCAAAGGGGTGGATCATGTGAAATTAAAACTGGATCATCTCGGCGCTGATTTGATTATGTCAAAATTGCCAGGGATTCGAGAGTTATCCATGAAATTTGCAGGGGTGGATCCGATTTTTGATCCTATTCCTGTTGTTCCGACTTGCCACTACAGTATGGGTGGAATTCCGACCAACCCATTTGGTCAGGTGATCAGCCATGTTAAAGGGAAAGACCAGATTGTTGAAGGATTGTATGCCGTTGGGGAGTGCGCCTGTGTATCGGTTCATGGGGCGAACCGTTTAGGGGGTAATTCTTTACTGGATTTAGTGGTCTTTGGTCGGGCATCTGGTTTACACATTGAAGAATTATGGCTGTCTAATCAACTGCCTGATTTAGCCTATGTGAGTGATGAAGCATTAGCGCCTGTTTTAGCCCGTTATGAGCAGTGGGAATCGTCTAAAGAGGGTGAGCTGCCTGCGGTGATTCGTGACGAATTACAACGGGTGATGCAAGAGGATTTCGGGGTATTTCGTACGGGTGAAGTGATGGAAAGCGGTTTAAAGCGCCTAGAAGCACTTCGTGAACGCTTGAAACATGCGTACTTAGGCGATAAAACCAAAGTCTTTAATACTGAGCGAGTGAGTGCATTAGAGTTAGATAACTTAATGTTGACCGCATATGCGACGGCAAAATCTGCGCTGACTCGAACAGAAAGTCGTGGTGCACATAGCCGTGAAGATTACCCTAAACGAGATGATGCGTATTGGATTAAGCATTCATTATATTTATTAGAAGGGGATATGATGGATTTTCGTCCAGTGAATCGTAAACCGCATTGGGTTGAACCATTAGAACCGAAAGAACGTGTTTATTAAAGAAGGAGAGGGAATGTCAGCTGAAAAAACGGTGTCGTTGTCGATTTATCGCTATCATCCAGAAATTGACGATAAGCCTTATATGCAAACATTTGAGTTGATGATTCCGGAAAAAAGCGATCCCATGGTCTTAACACTATTGGAGCGGTTGAAGGCGGAACAAGACACCACGATAACCTTTCGGCGATCTTGTCGTGAGGGCGTATGTGGTTCGGATGGCATGAATATTAATGGCACAAATGGACTTGCTTGTATTACGCATTTGTCGCAATTAAAAACCAATAAATTAGTGGTGAGGCCGTTGCCTGGGTTTCCGGTCGTTCGCGATTTAGCGGTAGATTTGTCACAATTTTATCAACAATTTGAGCGGGTAGAGCCTTACTTACAAAATGAAACGCCGCCACCTGCTGGAGAACGGCTACAGTCGCCAGAAGAGCGCGCTAAATTGGATGGGCTGTATGAGTGCATTTTATGCGCCTGTTGTACAAGCTCGTGCCCTTCATTTTGGTGGAATCCTGAAAAATTTGTAGGACCTGCAGGGTTATTGCAAGCACGACGTTTTTTAGCAGACAGTCGTGATACGGCGTCGCGTGAGCGCTTAGGCAAATTACAAGATCCATTCAGTGTGTTTCGCTGCCGCACCATTATGAATTGTGCCAATGTGTGTCCGAAGGGGCTTAATCCTACCGGCGCAATTGCAGCGATTAGAGAACAAATGTTAAGCAATGAAACTTAAACTGTAGGTTGTGTTTATATTTGCTTTAGAGCGTCTAAAGTAAATGTAAAAACACCCTAAATGTAATGATGAGGTAATGTGTTATGAGTGGTAGTGAGTTCCAAAAACAAATAGCGACATCAGCTTTGTCTGGTGGGAATATGGGCTATATTGATGCGCTGTATGAGGACTACCTGATTGATCCTGGCACTGTTTCAGCCGAGTGGCAGCAGTTTTTTCAAACGTTGCCAGGCGCGAATGGACATGGAAAAGAAGTGGGGCATCGTGCGGTTATTTCTCATTTTCGTGACTTGGCTGAGCGTGGCATTCGCTTAAATCATGTGCCAGCTGAAGGAGCAAGCATACAACAAACGGTTGATGCTTTGATTCGTGCTTATCGGGCGCAAGGGCATTTAGCAGCAGCGCTTGATCCATTGCAATTGACCCCGATGGATCTGGTCGCAACCTTGAATCCGGCAAGCTATGGCCTGCATGACACAGCCCAAGTGATGGCGAACGCACCTTTTTTTAGCAGCTCACCGCTCCCGCTCAACACCATCGTTCAGGCCTTGCAAGAAACCTATTGTAAGAGTCTCGGGTTTGAATTTATGCATTTGAGCAATCCAGAAGAAATCACTTGGTTGCTTGAGCGGATTGAGCCTAACCGTGGGCGCGGTCAGTTTGATGCAGAGATGAAGCGCACCATTTTCAATGACTTAGTTGCGGCAGATGGCTTAGAGCGTTATTTAGGGACCCGCTTTGTAGGGCAGAAACGCTTTTCGTTAGAAGGCGGTGATGCATTAATCCCCATGATGCGTCATTTGATGACGAGGGCAGGGCATGCGGATGTCCGTGAACTGGTGATTGGGATGGCGCATCGCGGTCGACTCAATGTATTAGTGAATGTATTAGGGAAGTCCCCACAAAGTTTATTTGAAGAATTTGAAGGTAAAATTTATTCTGATGGGACGGGGGATGTCAAATATCATATGGGGTTTTCTTCAGATTTGAAAACCAATGATGGCCATATTGTGCATGTTGCGCTCGGGTTTAACCCCTCGCATTTAGAGATCATCGGTCCTGTGATAGAAGGATCCGTGAGTGCACGGTTACACCGACAACAAGATACAGTTGAAAAAAATAAAGTGTTACCTTTTTTGATTCATGGGGATGCGGCGTTCGCAGGACAAGGTGTCATCATGGAGATGTTAAACTTCTCTCAGGCAAGAGGGTTTTGTACGGGGGGAACCGTTCATGTGGTCATCAATAATCAAATTGGCTTTACCACCAGTAATCCACATGATGCGCGCTCTACCCGCTATTGTACTGACGTTGCAAAAATCATAGAAGCGCCCATTATTCATGTGAATGGTGAAGATGTAGAGGCGACGGTTTATGCAATGCAGCTGGCATTTGATTTTCGTATGCGTTTTAAACGCGATATCGTGATTGATTTAATTTGTTACCGTCGCCATGGTCACAATGAAGCAGATGAGCCTTCAGTGACGCAACCTGCGATGTATCAAAAAATAAAAGCTATGCGCCCTTTGCGAGATAGCTATGGGGAAACATTGGTGCAGTCCGGGATATTAGATGAAGCCATTTTAAAGAATTCATATGATGTTTATCGTGCAAAATTAGATGCTGGGGAATGTTTAGTCCCACTTGTTAAAGAAAATTATCAAGGAAAAATATCTAACGACTGGACCCCTTATCAAGGGAAAAAGTGGTCTGATGTTGCGAAGACCAGTTTAACCTTAGAGACCATTAAACGATTAGCAGCTGTGTTACATACACTACCTGCAGGATTTGCTGTTCACCCCGTGGTCGAGCGCTTGATGGCCGAAAGACAAAAAATGACGCAAGGTGACTTGCCAATGAATTGGGGATATGCCGAGACCTTGGCCTATGCAAGCATACTGGATGAAGGATATGGCGTGCGTTTAACCGGCCAAGATGTGGGGCGCGGGACATTTGCACATCGTCATGCGGTATTACATGATTATCAAACTGGCCAAGAGTGTATTCCTTTAGCGCAGCTGGTTAAAAATAAAGAAAAAGGCTTGGCCATCACAGACTCGTTACTCTCTGAAGAAGCGGTGCTCGCTTTTGAATATGGTTATGCTTGCTCAGAGCCTTCGACCTTGGTGTTGTGGGAAGCGCAATTTGGTGATTTTGCAAATGGAGCGCAAGTGGTGATCGATCAATTTATTAGCTCCGGAGAGCAAAAATGGGGTCGATTATGCGGGCTTGTGATGTTATTGCCGCATGGGTATGAAGGACAAGGTCCGGAGCACTCTTCAGCGCGCCTGGAGCGTTATATGCAACTCTGCGCGCAACACAATATGCAAGTGTGTGCACCCACTACGCCTGCACAAATCTTTCATTTACTAAGGCGGCAGCTCATTCGGCCCTTTAGAAAACCCTTGATTGTGATGACGCCCAAGAGTTTATTACGTCATAAGCTTGCAGTATCAAATTTATCTGATTTGACTCAAGGTGGATTTCAGCCGGTCATTAAAGAAATTGATGCATTAGATGCAAAGAGCGTGACACGGCTAATTATTTGTAGCGGAAAAGTGTATTATGACTTATTGCAAAAACGGCGGGAGTTGACGTTACAGCATGTTGCTATTGTGCGACTTGAGCAGTTGTATCCTTTTCCAGAGGCATTGTTTTTAGAGGTGCTTGCAAGTTATCCCGCATTGCAAGAATTGGTTTGGTGTCAAGAAGAGCCAGAAAATCAAGGGGCGTGGTTTGCCTCACAGCATCATATTCGTAGTTGTATGGGGGCATCACAACAGTTTCTTTATGCGGGTCGTCCGTTTGCAGCAGCACCAGCAGGCGGTAGTGCCATTTTACATGCGGAGCAACAAGCAGCGTTGGTAGCTCAGGCGTTAGGAATATAAAAAAGAGGATAAACCATGGTGATTGAAGTAAAAGTACCGGCTTTACCCGAATCGGTGTCAGATGCGACCATTGCAGCGATTCACAAAAAAGTGGGAGATAAAGTCACGCGAGATGAGCCTTTACTTGATTTAGAAACCGATAAGGTTGTGCTTGAAGTGCCATCTCCTGTGACAGGTGTGCTCAAAGCTGTGCACTTTCAAGTGGGTGACACAGTGACCGCACAGCAACTCCTTGCTGTGATTGAAGAGGGTGCTGCAGAAGCAGCCGTTCCCAAGCCTGCATCTGAATCTGCAGCGGTGGATCAAGCCGCTGTTTCGCCCGGGGTACGTCGACTCATGGCCGAACATGGCCTTGAACCGAACCAAATTAAAGGCTCGGGTAAAGAAGGGCGGATTACCAAAGAAGATGTGGAGCATTTTATTCAGTCTGCACGTGAGCGTAAGGCAACACAACAACCTACAGCACCCCAAGAAAAACAGGTTGTGGCCCCGCAAAGCACCATGGCCAGGGAGTCACGTCGTGTTCCGATGTCGCGACTGAGAGCAACCATTGCACAACGCTTGGTACAAGCTCAGCATCAAGCCGCCATGTTAACCACGTTTAATGAAGTGAATATGCAAGCCATCATGGACTTGCGCAACACGTACAAAGACTCCTTTGAAAAAAAACATGGTCAGCGTTTAGGGTTCATGTCTTTTTTTACCAAGGCAGTGGCCGAATCTTTAAAGCGCTTTCCTTCTGTGAATGCATCGATTGATGGCAATGAAGTGGTGTACCACGGGTTTTATGATATTGGGGTTGCTGTGTCGACAGAACGAGGCCTGGTTGTCCCTATCGTCAAAGATGCTGACCAACTCACTTTTGCGCAGATTGAGCATCAGATTCAAGACTCAGCCGTGCGTGCCAGAGCAGGGAAATTAGCGCTTGAAGAAATGCAAGGCGGCACCTTCACCATCACCAATGGTGGGGTATTTGGCTCCTTACTGGCTACACCGATTTTAAACCCACCGCAAACGGCTATATTGGGGATGCATAAAATACAAGAACGCCCCATTGCCGAGAATGGTCAAGTGGTGATTCGTCCTATGATGTATGTTGCCTTATCTTATGATCATCGACTCATTGACGGGAAAGAGTCGGTGCAATTTTTGGTCAGCGTGAAAACCCTGTTAGAAGATCCAATGCGATTATTATTGGATGTGTAAATAATGTAACTCCTCACCCTAACCCCTCTCCCCCAGACGTAGTCTGGGGGAGAGGGGTTAGGGTGAGGAGGTCTAAAAAAAGGTTTTAACTATTATGAATTTACATGAGTATCAAGCAAAGCAGTTGTTCAAGCGTTTCGGCATGCCTGTTCCTAAGGGTGAGGTGGCTTATAATGTAGAAGATGCGGTTCAAGTGAGTACGCAACTGACAACAAAAAGTTGGGTGGTCAAAGCGCAAGTTCATGCGGGTGGTCGGGGTAAAGCAGGTGGCGTGAAGATCGTTGGCGACCATGATGCCTTAGCGCAAGCGGTGCAATCGATGTTGGGGAAGCGTTTGGTCACGTACCAAACCGATGCGAAAGGTCAGCCAGTGAATTGTGTGCTGATTGAAGAAACCTGCGAAATTGACCGTGAATTATATTTAGGTGCCGTGTTAGATAGAGCGACCCAGCGAGTGGTCATCATGGCATCGACTGAGGGTGGCGTAGAAATTGAAACCGTCGCTGCTGAAACACCAGAAAAAATCTTGAAGGTGGTGGTTGATCCTTTAGTTGGCGTGATGCCTTTTCAAGGGCGTGAAGTTGCATTCCAACTGGGGTTGAAAGACGCTCAAGTGACGCAGTTTGTTGAGATTATGCAACAGGTTGGCAACATGTTTGAAGCTTGTGATTTAAGCTTACTTGAAATTAATCCATTGGTGGTGACGAAAGCCGGTAGTTTAATTTGTTTAGATGGCAAACTGAATTTAGATGGCAGTGCGTTATATCGACATCCTGATTTAAAAGCCATGCGTGATATTAGTCAAGAAGATGAGCGTGAGAATCGTGCGATGGATTGGGATCTGAATTACATTCCACTAGAAGGCGATATCGGTTGTATGGTGAATGGGGCGGGCCTTGCGATGGCCACCATGGACGTTATCAAATTGCAAGGTGGAGAGCCTGCTAACTTCTTGGATGTTGGAGGCGGTGCCACGAAAGAGCGAGTAACTGAGGCTTTTAAAATTATTGTGTCTGATCCTCAGGTGAAAGGTATTTTAGTGAATATTTTTGGCGGTATTGTACGCTGTGACCTCATTGCAGAAGGTATTCTGGCCGCAGTAAAAGAGGTGGGGTTATCGATGCCGGTGGTGGTTCGCCTAGAAGGCAACCAAGCGGCTCAGGGTGCCAAATTATTAGAAGAAAGCCAGTTAAATGTGATTGCTGCAACAAGCTTAACCGATGCAGCAATTAAAATTGTGGATGCAGTTAAGGTGGTTGGATAAAACATGAGTGTATTAGTTAACAAAGAAACAAAGGTGCTTTGCCAAGGCTTTACCGGCAAACAAGGGACACTACATTCAGAGCAAGCCATTGCTTATGGAACCAAGATGGTCGGTGGTGTGACGCCGGGTAAAGGCGGGCAATTGCATTTGGGCTTACCTGTTTTTAATACCGTTAAAGACGCGGTCAAGGAAACGGGCGCAACAGCAACGGTGATTTATGTACCAGCGGCCTACTGCAAAGACTCGATTCTTGAAGCAGCAGATGCAGGGATTGAGCTGATTGTCTGTATCACCGAAGGAGTCCCCGTTTTAGATATGCTACAGGTGAAAGTTTATTTACAGCAGTGGCCGAAAACGCGCTTAATTGGTCCTAATTGCCCAGGGATCATTACGCCTGGTGAGTGTAAAATAGGAATTATGCCAGGCTCAATTCATTTGCCAGGTCGGGTGGGTATTGTGTCTCGTTCCGGGACCTTGACGTATGAAGCGGTCAAACAAACAACCGATCGTGGATTTGGTCAGAGTACTTGTATTGGTATTGGGGGTGATCCTATTCCTGGTACGAGTTTCATTGATGCATTGGCGCTGTTTCAAGACGATCCACAAACCGAAGCGATTATTTTAGTGGGTGAGATTGGTGGATCTGCTGAAGAAGAAGCGGCAGCTTACATCAAAACGCATGTGACAAAACCCGTGGTATCTTATATTGCAGGGGTTACAGCACCTGCTGGAAAACGCATGGGGCATGCTGGCGCTATCATTGCAGGGGGCAAAGGAACAGCAGCTGAAAAATTCGCAGCGTTAGAAGCAGCGGGTGTGAAAACTGTGCGCTCTCCCGGCGATTTAGGCGAAGCGATTGCTGAAGTGACCGGTTGGTAAGCGCGAGTTCGCCTGATGGATATGCGTTCGCTGCGTCGTCAATATGGGGCCTTGTCGTTGGATGAGGCATCTCTGCCCGCAACACCACTGCTGCAGTGTGAGCATTGGTTAGCGCAAGCGATTGAGACGGAGCAAACGGATCCGACGGCGATGGTCTTGTCCACCATTGATGAACAAGGCCAACCCGATGCACGGGTGGTGCTTTTAAAAGGCCTTGAGCCTGATGGATTTATTTTTTACACTCATTATCAGAGTGCTAAAGGCCGGCAGTTGGCAGCGGGTGATCGCTGTGCTTTGACATTTTACTGGCCCGTTCTTGTGCGCCAGCTAAGAATTCAAGGGCGTGCTATTCCGTTAGAAAGCAGCGTATCTGCCGCTTATTTTGTTTCACGCCCCTATTTAAGCCAGCTGAGTGCGATGGCGTCGCCTCAAAGTCAAGTGATTGCTAACCGACAGATGTTGGAAGACAAGGTCCTGCAACTTCAGCAAAGTACCGTTGAAGGGCAAGTGCATTGCCCTAGTGATTGGGGTGGATACCGGGTTGTTCCACACGCGATTGAATTTTGGCAGGGACGAGATAATCGTTTGCATGATCGTATTTTATATACGAAGCAGGGCAAAGACTGGAGTCACTGTCGATTGGCTCCGTGATCGTATAGACCCTGGGGCTCCTTTGCCCACCCTACAAACATCGACAAAAAACACAAGTGTAAAGAAAATGTAAAAAGTAGTTTGATGTTGATCCTCTTGTTTTGTTGCGCGTAGAATGAATCATAACTGACCTGATAATGAAAAAGACTATCAGCGAGGGGAAAATCGAACACGAGGATACTATCATGAAAAGTTTAGATGCAGTTTTACCAGATTTAAAATTGCGATTTAATCTTGCACATCCAAGTTATGAAGAATGTTATGCGTATGGCTATGCCTGTGCGCTGGCTTCAGTTTCTGGCGACGACAATCCTTTTTTAATGGGTTCCCGGTTATGGGAGCAATGGGATGAAGGCTGGCAGGATGGCTTCTACGGTCAAGAGCCGCTTTTTGAACTCGATTGGTTGACAACCGAGGCAGCTGTTAATGCATCGTTTTATTCTGCGCATCCGTTTTTAATGACTGCGCTGAAAATTACGGGAACATTGGCCGCGTCTGTTTTAGTCGGATATCAATTGTTTGAGTGGGTTGCGTAGTCAATGTCCAAAAGGTTTTTAATGCTCGGATACCCCCTATCAATCGCTATAAGATTGAATAGTATGTTTATGATTTTCTCGGTGTAGGGGGCTGATCCGGCAGCATTTATTAATGATGCACGGCAGGTGCAACAACACGACCAAAAGATCAAAAAAAAATACATTGGTCTCAAATAATCCTCCTGGTATATTTAAAGCACAATAAAAGCTTTATTGAGATTGAATAGCCATGTTTTCTTACGTCATGAAATCGTTTACTGTCACCCAGGTTCTCACTTCAAAGATATTGCGTACGCCATTTAGGATTGTAGGTTGGTTTCTGGATCGGCTGATTTCGTTGTTTTGGGGGGTGTTTGGTGATCAATATGAGTCAATGAAAGTGCCTTTTACCGATGGAGAAACAGGACAGTTTTTTTCTGGGGTTCTTGGGTGGATAGGTGAGGGACTGGGGTTTGTGATTGGGACTGTTCTTGCGATTCCACTTGGGATTACTACTTTTGCTATTCATAAGATCGTTGAGTTTTTTTTAGATGGCTATCGGTTAATGAAAGAAAAACTCTCCTCATTCGCACAATTTGTGTATCAAAAGGCCGAAGACATCGTGCCATTCGATATCTTGAGCGGCGACATCCGGCCCCTCGAAGATGGAAGTATGCCGTATTCTACAGCGTCTTTTTGGATTGGTGCAGGGACCATCGGCATGGTACTTGCTATCCCATTCTATTTGATTGCCGTCTTTATGGAGCGAGTCTTTCAACTGGAAGAGGCCCCCATATCAGAAGTTGTCATAATGTATATCGGATTGCTTGGTGGATGTATCGGGACCCTTCTCGGCGGGTTTTTATATCTACCCAAAATTGTGTTGGATTTAGTTTGCCATCTAGTAGACAAAGCTGGGGTAATGATAAGCAACCTGGTCGCATTGGTTTATGCAAAAAACGAACAGTCAACTAGCATTGTACTGAAAGATAGAGATCAAAATTATCTTGGAATGGAAAAGAATGGCACGATTTCTTACTCGGTCCACGAACGGTCAATGACAGTAACTGAAGCCCAATGGTCAGGGGAAAATAAATACATCGTTGAGTCTCCAGCAACACACTCTGATAAATTTCGGCGTCGGGTTGATGAGCTACGTCATATGCCATATGAGAAATTTTTTACAGAAGTTTTATTTACTAAACCCATTCAAGATGAGGCTGTACATGCGGTGGTTGGGACGGTAGTGCAATAATAGAATTGATTTCGTAACTGCTCGTTCACCACCGACGTCCCGCAGGACGTCGGCGTAGTGCAAGACCGCGAGCAGTGACTTGTTTTTTATAATTCATCCACTATGCGTCAATATAAAAACCCAAAAAGCCATAAAGGTATTTTATTTTTAAAGCCAACTTCAATATCATCTGCAACGACAAAACTGTTTTCTATATTTTTTAGTTGTTGAAAATTTTTCTTCTTTCCACCAATTTCAAATAGATATTTCCCATTCATCATAAAATCACCTTGGGCGGAAGTTTCCACTGCATCATGTATAATGGATGGGTGTAAAGTGCTTGAGTTCCGCAATTGGTTTACAAAAAACAATTCGCGTAATGAGCCTAAATTAACCTCATTAGTGATACTAAACATCAGATTGCTGTTTTCTAAAAAAATCTTTTCGGGTTTAGTGAGTATATCGTAGCCACGTCCTGGTTCACGGACTAAATTGAGTAATCGAGCATCTTGTAACTTTTCTAAATACTCATACAGTTGCGGTCTGGAAATATTGGTGGCTTCAGACAACTTGCTAATATTGGGAACAAAAGGGACCGTTGTTGCTAATAAATAAAGAAGTTTTTTAATTTTTGAAATTTGTCTGGGTTCGATACGATTTACGATGGGTAGATCGACCTCTAAAATATGTTTAATGACTTCTGCTACTTTAAATAGGTATAAGTCTTTTCCTTCTAAGAAAAAAGGATAATACCCTGTTTTCAGATAGTTTTTAAAATGGTGTAATATTTTTATGTCGAGTGATAGTTGTGTTGCAAGACGGGGGTGCTCGCTTAAAATGGTCTCCAATGACCAAACCGGATAAGCGGCTTGGAGACTGAAGTTTAAGTATTCTCTAAACGATAAACCATGTAAGTAAAAGATAATCGCTCTGCGAGAGAGATCAGATTTTTGCTGGGAGACTTGTAATAAACTCGAGCCTGAAAAAATGACTTTTAAATCGGGTAAACTATCGTAAATGCTTTTAATATGGATAGACCACTCGGGATATTTATGAACCTCATCAATACACAACAACTCACCACCCAACTGATGAAACGTTTTAGCAAATTGAAATAGATCATGTGCTTGAAAAAATGGGCTATCCACAGAAATATAAAGGGCCTTTTCAGTTTCCAGTGTATAGCATTCTTTAATATGCTGTAACATGAGCGTGGTTTTACCCGTGCCGCGAGAGCCTAAGATGCCTAAACAACGCTCATTCCAGTGGATGTGCTCGTATAAATAGCGTCGCTTCTCACTTAATCGTGCCATTAAATGGCGTTGTTCTTCAAAAAAGTGCTGAATATCCATAAAATACCTCATAATCGTAAATCACATATTACAACTATAGCCTTTTTTTGTAAAATTAAAAGTACAAAACAGCCTCCGTGACGATTGAATTTGATTAATGGATGACCTATTGCCTGGATGGGTATATAATTGGGCCCTTTTTGAGTTCATGGAGTGGT
Source organism: Gammaproteobacteria bacterium (assembly GCA_026399205.1). Classification (GTDB taxonomy): domain Bacteria; phylum Pseudomonadota; class Gammaproteobacteria; order Legionellales; family Legionellaceae; genus 2-12-FULL-37-14. The sequence goes on along the minus strand of JAPLRL010000045.1, from coordinate 25,839 downwards.
GTCGCGATGGAGATCGTGCAAAAAATAGCGGCTTTACTGAAAGTAAAGGTGTCGCAGGTGGAAGCAGCCATTCGATTGTTGGATGAGCAGAACACCGTTCCTTTTATTGCAAGATATAGAAAAGAAGCCACGCAAGGCTTGACAGATATCGAGCTTAGGGCGCTTGAAGAAAAGCTGTATCAGCTACGCGACCTAGAATCAAGACGACAAACGATTCTAGACGCACTGCGTACGCAAGGGCAGCTTAACGACGCTTTAGCCCTATCCTTGCAAACGGCTGAAACGAAAGCGCGTCTAGAAGATTTATATCTCCCTTATCGCCCACGGCGTCGAACCAAGGCTCAGCTTGCAAAAGAAGCAGGGTTATTGCCTTTGGCTGAGGTGTTGTTACAGCATCCAGATCGTGATCCATTGTCTGAAGCCAAGGCCTATGTGTCAGAAGAAAAGCAAGTGGGATCTGAGAAAGACGCACTAGAAGGTGCGCAGCAGATTCTCATGGAGCAATTTTCTGAAGAACCTGATTTGTTGCAGGCATTGCGACATATCGTTTGGGATCATGCCATGATTTCGTCGCGGGTACGTGATGAAAAAAAGGCTGTTTCTAAAAAATACCAAGATTATTTTAACTATCAAGAACGTTTGCGCAGCATTCCTTCTCATCGGGCCTTGGCTTTATTCCGTGGGCGGCGTGAAGAGGTGTTGAGTTTAGCTATCAAATTAGAAGATGAAAGCATGATGCCAAGGCAAATCATGACACATTTTGGGGTAGACAATCAGCAAAGATCCGCAGACGCATGGCTTGAAGAAACCGTGATGCTGGCCTGGAAAACAAGACTCAGAGCCAAATTAGAGTTAGAAGCCTTTTCTAGACTCAAAGAGCTGGCTGAAGAAGAGGGTATTCAAGTTTTTACTCGAAATTTACGTGCGTTATTAATGGCTTCTCCTGCGGGCGAAAAGGTCATCATGGGATTAGATCCAGGGATTCGCTCCGGTGTTAAAGTGGTGGTGATCGACCAAACGGGAAAAGTGTTAGATTATTCAGTGGTGTATCCTTTTGGGCCGGATAATGCAAAAGAGGCTGCACTTACTGAGCTTGCCAAATTAGTCATGCGTCATCAAGTGACCTTAGTCAGCATTGGTAACGGGACTGCTTCACGTGAAACCGAGCAGTTGGTTGCAGCTGTGTCTAAACGCTATCCTGATTTAACTTTATCGCGGGTGGTGGTGAGTGAAGCGGGGGCATCGGTTTATTCTGCCTCACCCATTGCATCAGAAGAGTTCCCTGATTTGGATGTGACCATTCGAGGGGCTGTGTCTATTGCTAGGCGCTTACAAGATCCGCTGGCTGAGCTTGTGAAAATTGATCCCAAAGCGATTGGCGTCGGACAATATCAACACGATGTCAATCAGGCCAGGTTATCACGCAGCTTAGATGGCGTGGTGCAAGACTGTGTGAATGCGGTGGGGGTTGATTTGAATACGGCTTCCGTGCCATTGTTATCTAAGGTCGCAGGGTTAAATGAAGCGAGCGCGAAACAAATTGTGATTTATAGAGATACGCAGGGCAAATTTTCTAATCGAGAAGCACTTAAATTAGTGCCGAAATTGGGTCCGAAGGCCTTTGAACAAGCAGCTGGGTTTTTGCGAATCAAGCAGGGTGATAATCCACTTGATGCGTCATGCGTGCACCCTGAAGCGTATGGTGTGGTGAATAAAATACTTCAAGATCACCACTGGACAGTGGAGCAAGTGATGGGGAATGCTGCATTGTTAAAAACCGTTGAGTTGTCTCGCTACGTTGATGAGACGCATGGGCTGCCTACGTTGAAAGACGTGATGTTAGAGCTTGAAAAACCAGGTCACGATCCGCGCCCCTCATTTAAGCTGGTACAATTTCAACCGGGTATCGAGCAAATCAGTGATCTCCAGGTGGGCATGGTATTAGAGGGTGTGGTGAGTAATGTGACAAATTTTGGTGCATTTGTTGATGTAGGTGTTCACCAAGATGGCTTGGTCCATATTTCAGCACTGGCTAATAAGTTTGTCTCTGATCCTCATCTCATTTTAAAGCCAGGTGATGTGGTGACCGTGAGAGTCATTGAAGTGGATAGCGAGCGACGTCGCATTGGGTTGAGCATGAAAGACTTGGCTGCCTCTCAGCCAGGTGAAGCACCCAAGGTGAAACCGGCGGAGAAAAAATCTGCAAGACGTACCGCACCCACAGACAGAAAAAATGAGAAGAAATCCGCACCCAAACCACAAAAAAGTGCGGTGCTTTTGAATACCTCAATGGCAGATGCCTTGATGAAATGGAAGGAAGTGAAGCATGACTGAGTCCCTCCCTCAAGGTGAGGTGATGATTCAAACATTAGCGATGCCAAGAGACACCAATCCCAATGGTGATGTGTTTGGTGGCTGGTTGGTTTCTCAGATGGATTTGGCCGCGGGTGTCATGGCTAAAAAATTGACTGCAGGTCGCGTGGTGACCGTGGCGATTCATTCTATGTCTTTTTTAAGGCCAGTTCATGTTGGAGATATTGTGATTTGTCATGTTAAATTAGAAAAACAAGGGGTGACTTCGTTGACGCTGGCTGTTGAGGTTTGGGTTGAACAACCAGGGTATCTAGAGAAATATCGCGTGACGCATGGTACGTTTGTGTTTGTGGCGGTAGATGATGCAGGCAAGCCAAGAAAAATTGGTTTAAAACATGGTTGATGACGTCTCTGGGAACTTAGCAGACTGGATTTTGAGTTTGGCTCAAAAGCTAGAAGAGGAGCAGAACCCCAGTGTAGAGGGTTATGTTTCTTTTTTAAGACAACCCGCCTTATTAACTGAACTCGTTGATCTCATTGAAAAACTGCCCGACAACGTAGAAGAATCAACGCATTTTTATCAGTCGGCTTGTGTGCTGGCCTTTGATATTTGTGTTGCACAACTCCAATCAGCAAAAGAACACCAAAATAAATATGCACAGAAATTATTAATCGAACTCATGGATTATTTGGCTAAAGTCATGAGTGCTTCCTCGCATACGTTTGGGTTTTGGCTACCCATTTTAAATGCATTTTATGAAACACGTGTGGAGCTAGCTGCGACCTTACAAGAAGCGTTTATGGGATTGGCGGGGCGTGAAGAAGCGCGGACTTGGGATGATGACCCAGATGATTTGCAGTCTATTCGCGATATTTTAGTGGATTTATCTGATTTATCTGACTTTGATATCGCAGAACATCTTTTTTCTCAGGGCCATGCGATGCCCCCAGAATTTTATATGGATCTCTTACTCGATTTATATAGTGTTGAAGAGGGGCAAGACATTGGTGTGTTATTTTTATTGCATCCTAATGTCGAGGTAAGGCAAGTGGTCTTTGCCACATTAGATCACTTGATGTCTAAATTACAGTTGAGCGATCTGAGTTTGACGCGATTGAAAATGATTCAAAACTGGTATCCAGAGTCGTTTGATGTGTATTTTAAGCGCTGGATAAAACTACAACGTCGTTTGGGCGCTACTTTCTTACCACCCAGCGAGCCTAAGGCCGTTGAGTTTTACGCAACCGAAGTCGATGGTGCGGGTTCGCAAGGCATCATGATGCACATTCGACAAAAAAAGCATCATAAAGTATGTGGTCTGTTATATAAACAAGATGTTGGCATTAAAGATGTGTGGGTGCTCACCATGACGTCGACGGTTGCCGTAAATAAATATTATAGGGATGTGTTCGATGATCGGGTGACCTTGCGCACGGTTGATCTCAACTATGTGAAGCTCATGACCAATCATTTTTTGGCGTTGTTGCGCGATAAGCAAGATACGCCGCCTTTGTATTTTCTAGAGGTTCAAATGCTGTTAGGCGAAGGATTTTATCCGGAACTCATTGATCCATCCGGGATGATACAAGAACTGGGCGTCCCCATTTCACCCTTTACGCCAGAAGTGGTGGCAGCAGGATTGAAGCGCACCCATCGGTGGATGACTGATAAATCATGTGCACAATCTTGGTTTGAAGAAGATGCACAGATTGATGCTTGTGTGAATCAATGTTGTAATTTTGTTGATGGGATAAAAGAGTGTTCGTTAGAGCGCGCCAATGAGTTGGTCATGTCGTCTATTTTAGAGAATCGACGCGAAAAGTGGGGGTTTCACTTTTTATGGATCGCTTTGTGGGCAAAGGCGCGAACACGCAAACATGAGCGATTTTGGCAGGACGCTTTTTTTGTGGCCTATACGATCTTTGAGGGCGAGCCATTACAAGACATCCCTATCATGCGAGATATTTGTGAGTTGACGACGATGCACAGCTTAGAGACGATGCACGAAAGGCGATCGCATTTAAATTTAAAGAGTGATTTGCATTGATTGTTGGGACAAGGCCCAACAACGTCAATCGTCCATTCTTAATGAAAATGCGGCTTAGCTAAACGCCGTTGCATTTTTCTTAATCGCTCCTTACGATTAAAATCGGTTTGCCAAATTTCCGTCTCCATAAGCTCTGTTGACGCTAGGGCATTAGCAAGTTTGGGCCGATGATGCGGTGGGTAAATTAAGTGGTTCTTATTGTGCTTGTGATGGAACTCTTCTCCATAGTGAATAGCCATTTTTTCACGCATGCTAGCAGCAGTGTGTTGTTTACGTTCTGACATGATGTTCTCCATCTTAATATAAAGCCAGTGTTACTATTAAGTATAACCATAAAGATTGTTTTTTCAACAAAAGGGCGCATAAATATACAAATAAAGTCGAGCTCAAAACATTGCAGTTATATAGCAGTTATTCTAAAATTGTGACAGCTTTTCGCCATCCCACGAGGATATTCCATGCCAACTATCGACGAAATCAAACGCTTACTCATCTCCGATCCAGATGGATTTGAAGCGTTACTTCAAATAGACCCAGGGGTATTTTCGTTGGCATTTGCCGAGCACCTTGATGCAAATGATCCGCTCCACCATCTTAGAGATTCGTTTGATTTGGGTGAGCTGATTCCCTTTGCGGGTCACTCACTTGGGCCGGTGTTTAAACCAGCTATACAAGCCATTGATGCCATTCATCAATTACAACGTGAACAATTACATGCAGCGCATTTTCCAGAAACAGCAGAGATCGGTGGGAACTGGTTTGACTGTGATGTAGATCCGGAATCCGTTAAAGCTATGCAAGGCATGTTAGGGTTTGTAGATACATCTGAGTTTGTCTTCACTCAATCGGGATTGTCTGCCAACTTAGGCAATTTACTGGATACGTTTTATAGGCCGACATTAAAAGACTGGCGGAACGGTAAAACAAAAATGTGTCATTTATCGACCGAGTTTTTTTCGGACCAAGCTGTTGTTTACTCTGTCTTGAGACGGGCAATCTTGAATGCGCAGCGTTTTGAAGTGTTTGAAGACCATGCGCTGCCTACAGAAGAAGCCCTCACGCTTAAACTGGTAGCCAACGAACAAGGCTTATATGATTCTCAATCTATCGTTGAGAGTGTCAAAGAGCATGCGCATGAGATTCAAGTGTTGCATTTATCTGATCTTGTGTTTAGTACCGGACAACGCTTGGATATTCCTTTTATTTTGAGTGAGTTAAAGGATGTGATTAAGGCGAATCATATCATCGTGGGTCTTGATTTAGCCCATACAGTAGGGAATCGAACGATCCACCTCGATGCATTGGAGGTGGTTACTTATGCGGTTGGCTGTGGTTATAAACACTGCAGTGGCTCAGCAGGAAGTGCGTTTGGTCTCTATGTTAACAAACAGACGGATTTAAAAAAATATCCCCCGATTCAAGGATGGAAAGCAGCTGATTCGAGCCAAGTGTTTGGTCAAATCAATGGCTTTAATCCGGCGATAATGGCGACCAATGGCGCTAAAGCGTTTCGCTCCAGTAATGCAGCGCCCGTTGCACTTGCCCCTATACAAACCTTTGTTAAGCACATGGACGCAATCGGTTGGGATAAACTCACCGCTAAATCAGAATGCTTAACGCGTTATATGCTCACCCTTTTAAAAGCACGGTTAGGCGAGACCCTGCAACTGATTACACCAGAAGATCCCGCACAACGAGGCGCAATGCTTGTGTTTCGTGTTATCGGACTTAAGCAGGCTCATGCTGTTGAAGATGCATTAAAGCAAGTGAGTGACTTAGGTCGGTTTGAAGTCGATACGAGGCCTCCGAATAATATTCGTGTGACAGCGCATTATGGGTATACGAGTTTTGCGGATATTCAACGAATGGTCACTCGTTTGGAGCAAGTGGTGAGTAAGGTTTTGGCTGCAGAGACTTTGGGCGTATAATATATAGCTAACGCTAACATACTGAATGGAGATAAAATTTATGGCACACCACCCTTATCGAAAACTGTACCGTTCCAGAAAAGAACGGATGCTTGCAGGCGTTTGTGGCGGCTTAGCACAATATTTTTCTGTAGATCCCACCATTGTTCGCTTGATTGCTGCGTTGCTTTTGTTGCTGGGGGGCGTTTCGTTGTTTGTGTATTTCATCCTTTGGATTGTGATTCCCTTAGAGCCAACGTCACGAACAATTGATATTGATCATTAAGTAAATCAATTCCCTGACTACCTGTTGATTGTGGCCGAAAAGTAACATATAATGCGCGCCGAGTTGGTAAGAGAACAGATTGTGCTCGGACTACAGAACAAGCGAGAATTGATAACCATATTAGTGATTCAAGCTTTGGTTGCTTTGATGCTTATCATCGTTGTTCGGTATGGTTTTGACCATCACGCAGCATGTTCCGCAGTGTATGGTACGGGTATATCGATTCTACCAACCTGGGTGTTTGCTTTAATACTGTTTCGATATCAGGGTGCTTCAATGGCCAAACATACAGTGCACAATATGTATGTTGCCGAAGGAGTGAAAATGGCCACTGGTGCGTTGCTTTTTGGAGCGGTCATCGGCTGGGGGCAACCGAACTGGTCGGTGGTGTTTGTGAGCTATTTGTTGACTCAGTTGAGTTTATGTATTGCGCCGTTATTCAGTAAATGAGTGGAAAACATGGTATCAAGTGTAGAATATATTCAGCATCATCTAAAATACTTGTCTTATAATGTCCAGCAAGATGGGTTAGGCGGCGGCAGTTTTTGGTCTGTTCACTTAGACACACTTTTCTTTTCGGTAACTCTCGGCGCGTCGATTTTGCTACTTATGTATATGGCAGCAAGAAAAGTGACGACAGGGGTTCCCGGCCGATTGCAAAATTTTGCTGAAATGATGGTGGAGTTTGCAGATTCGCAAGTCAAAGATAGTTTTCATGGGCGAAGTGAGCTGATTGGGCCGCTTGCACTGACTATTTTTTTATGGGTGTTTGTGATGAACTTCATGGATATCTTGCCTATTGATATTTTACCGCTGATTGCGGGCGGATTGGGATTTACGCATCTTAAAGTCGTTCCCACCAACGATTTGAACATGACCTTTGCCATGTCCATTTCGGTGTTTTTATTAATTATTTTTTATAGCATCAAAATTAAAGGGCCAGGTAAATTCATTAAAGAAATGACGCTGCAGCCTTTTAACCACCCAGTCTTCATTCCATTTAACTTGTTGTTAGAGACAGTGTCGTTGCTTGCTAAACCTGTTTCACTCGCGCTGCGGTTATTTGGTAATTTATATGCGGGCGAATTGATATTTATTTTAATTGCATTATTGACCCTGAATGCTTATGCTTCGTCGGGTTTAAGTGCAGTGAGCTTAGGTGTGCTTCAGTTTGTGTTGTCCTTGCTTTGGTCCATTTTTCATATCTTGGTCATCACATTACAGGCGTTTATTTTTATGGTTTTGACAATCGTGTACTTGAGTATGGCGCACGAGGATCATTAAGTTTTTTTTGTTAAGTTAAGGGGATAAAATATGGCAGCAGCAGAGTTGATTGCACAGGTTCAAGGTATGACGGCTATTGCAGTATCGTTGTTAATTGGATTGGGCGCGATGGGTACAGCGATTGGTTTTGGTTTATTGGGTGGCAAGTTTTTAGAAGGGGCTGCTAGACAACCCGAAATGATTCCAACATTGCAGGTCAAAATGTTTATTGTGGCTGGTTTGTTAGATGCGGTAACCATGATTGGGGTTGGTATTGCGTTGCTATTTACTTTCTCAAATCCGCTGTTGAGCACCCTTGGGGCGTAACAATAACAACATAGCTGCTTGATGGAGAGCAACAATGAATATTAATATTACACTCATTGTTCAAATGCTTGTATTCCTAACGTTTGTTTGGTTTACCATGCGTTTTGTTTGGCCGCCCTTATCTAAGGCGATGGAAGAACGCCGTGATAAAATTGCAGACGGATTAGCTGCGGCTGAGCGTGGACGAAAAGAGTTAGAGTTGGCACAGCGCCGCGCTCGAGATGAAGTCAAGCAAGCGAAAAGCAAAGCCGGTGAAATCATTGAAAAGGCAAATCATCGCGCTGCCGAACTCATTGAAGAAGCGAAGATTGAGGCCAAGCAGCAAGCGGGGTATCAAGCCAAGTTGATGAAAGAGCAGTTGGTTCAAGAAGTGAATCAAGCGCGGACGTCTTTACGCCAAGAAGTGGCTTCATTGGTGGTTGCTGGTGCTGAAAAAATCATTCGTCGTGAAGTGGATAAAAAAGCGAGCGCTGAATTGATTGACGCCTTGATTGAAGAGTTCTAATTATGTCAACGCAAAATGTGATTGCAAGACCCTATGCGAAAGCTGTTTTTGATTATGCGCTTGCGTCGAAGAGACTCGATGACTGGACTAACTATTTGGCAACGCAAGCGTTTGTGGTGCTTGATCCTTTAGCTCAATCGTTTATTGCAAACCCGGCGAGTACAGATGCACAATTGACCGAAGTTGTGTTAGCGCCGTTTTCATCGGCAGACCATGAGTATGAGGCCCTGAAACGTTGGGTAGAAATATTGGTTGCCCAGGGTCGACTTTTGGCACTTCCAGCCATTTACTATCAATTTCGCGCCTTATGCGAAGAATACAAACAACTGATTCGCGTGACAGTCAAAAGCTTTTCACCACTGTCAGCAAAGCAGCAACAAAAATTGATTGATAGATTGACTCAAAAACTGAAGCGTCACATCGAGTTAACCGTTGAGGTTGATGAGGCGTTGATAGGGGGACTGGTGGTTCAGGCTGGCGATTTGGTAATTGACAGCTCTGTGCGTACAAAATTGAGAGAAATGTATACCAGTTTAACGACATTATAATAGTGTGAGCGGTCGCTCGAAGTATATACGATGATAGAGGAATGAAGTATGTCACAGCAAATTGTGTTAAATCCGTCTGAAATCAGTGAGTTAATTCGCAATAAAATTGAACAATTCAAAGTGACTTCAGAAGCACGCAACGAAGGCACGATTGTCAGTTTGAAAGACGGAATTGCGCGCATTCATGGTTTAGAAGATGCGATGCAAGGTGAAATGATTGCATTCGAAGGCGGTGTATTTGGTCTGGCTTTAAACTTAGAACGCGATTCTGTGGGTGTGGTTATTCTAGGGGATTATGTCTCCTTATCAGAGGGGCAAACTGCACAATGTACAGGGCGTATTTTAGAAGTCCCTGTCGGGCCCGGTTTGAAAGGCCGTGTGGTGAACGCTTTGGGTCATCCCATTGATGGGAAAGGCCCCATTGAAGCCGCCGCACATGTCGCGATTGAGCGAGTGGCACCAGGTGTGATCGAGCGTCAGTCGGTGGATCAACCCTTGCAGACAGGATTAAAAGCAGTTGATGCGATGATTCCGATTGGCCGTGGCCAACGTGAGTTGATTATTGGCGATCGTCAAACCGGAAAAACCGCCATTGCAATCGATGCGATTATCAATCAAAAAGGCACTGGGGTGACTTGTATTTACGTCGCTATCGGACAAAAAGCCTCTTCTGTTGCCAATCTTGTGCGTAAACTAGAAGAACATGATGCAATGGCACATACCATTGTTGTCGTGGCGGGTGCTGCAGACTCTGCTGCTATGCAATTTATTGCGCCATATTCAGGTTGCGCGATGGGTGAATATTTTATGGAGCGCGGTGAAGATTCGTTGATTGTGTATGATGATTTAACGAAACATGCTTGGGCTTACCGACAAATTTCTTTGTTACTGCGTCGACCACCGGGTCGCGAAGCGTACCCTGGCGATATTTTTTATTTACACTCACGATTACTAGAGCGCTCAGCAAGAATTAGTGAAAAAGAAGTCGAAAAACGCACCAAAGGTGCGGTCAAAGGCAAAACAGGATCACTGACCGCCTTGCCAATTATTGAAACACAAGCAGGTGACGTGTCAGCATTCGTACCGACTAACGTGATTTCTATTACCGATGGTCAGATTTATTTGGATGTTGATTTGTTTAACTCAGGGATTCGTCCAGCCATTAATTCTGGCTTGTCGGTTTCTCGTGTAGGTGGGGCGGCGCAAACCAAAATCATGAAAAAATTAGGCGGGGGCACGCGGTTAGCTCTGGCTCAGTTTCGTGAGTTGGAGGCGTTTGCTCAATTTGCTTCAGATCTTGATGATGTTACTCGTAAGCAGTTAGAAAGAGGTCAGCGCATCACTGAACTGATGAAGCAAAAACAATACGAGCCACAACGGGTTGGTATGATGGCGCTTTCGCTTTTTGTTGCAGAAAAAGGCTTTTTAGATGATTTGCCTGTTGCTGAAGTGGGTGCGTTTGAACACGCTTTACATGCTTCTATTGTGTCGACACACGGCGCATTGATGAAACAGTTAAATGAGACAGGTGCGTATGATGCTGATATTGAAGCACAGCTGATGGCCGCTGTTGAGGCATTTAAACAAACGGGCAGTTGGTAACTTAGGCCGTTTGAGGAGAAAAAAACATGGCAGGTGCAAAAGAGATTCGCTCTAAGATTGCCAGTATTAAAAACACTCAAAAAATTACCCGTGCAATGGAAATGGTGGCGGCAAGTAAGATGCGTAAAACGCAAGAGAGAATGCGTGCGTCTAAGCCTTATGCAGATAAAATTTATTCTGTCATCAAGCACTTAGCCAGAGCAAACTCAGAATATCGCCATCCCTTCTTGCAATCGCGAGAAATTAAACGCGTGGGGGTGGTGATTGTGACCACCGACAGAGGTTTGTGTGGCGGCTTGAATGTGAATCTCCTCCGTGATGCGATTCGTTTGATGCGAGAGTGGCAAACCGAAGGCAAAGAAGTGGTGATGGGGTTAGTCGGTCGCAAAGGTAATGCGTTTATTAAACGCATGGGTGGACATGTGATTGCATCCGTTGAGCAGCTTGGTGATAAACCGGGTGTTGCTGATTTAATTGGCCTCGTTAAAGTTATGGTTGAAGCCTATGTCAACGAAGAGATTGATGCGTTATATATTGTGCATAACGAATTCGTGAATACCATGACGCAGAAACCTATTAGTAAACAGCTTTTGCCATTACCAGCTGATGAGCAAGACGATAAGGCAATGCAACATCATTGGGATTATTTATATGAGCCCGAAGCCAAAGTATTGCTTGATGCGTTGTTAGAACGTTTTATCGAAGTTGAAGTGTACCAAGGTGTTGTTGAAAACATTGCCTGTGAGCAGGCGGCGAAGATGATTGCAATGAAGAGTGCAACCGATAACGCCAATGATTTAATTAAAGAATTTAAGTTGATCTATAACAAAGCGAGACAGGCAGCCATTACACAAGAATTGGCAGAAATAGTGGGTGGAGCATCAGCTTTATAAGAGGAAGGTAACCATGAGCATGAATGTCGGAACGATAACCGGAACGATAGTAGAGGTGATTGGCGCAGTTGTGGACGTAGAATTTCCACGCGAACATGTGCCGAAAATATACGATGCGTTGACTCAAGTGGACGGCGAATTAGTGTTTGAAGTACAACAACAATTAGGCGATGGCGTTGTGCGTTCGATTGCGATGGGAACGACTGATGGGCTGAAGCGCGGCTTGAAAGTCATCAATACCCAACATCCTATTCAAGTGCCTGTTGGAACTAAAACCTTAGGGCGCATCATGGATGTGCTGGGTCGTCCGGTAGATGACGAAGGTCCGATTGACGCAGAAACGGTGTGGTCTATCCATAGACAACCCCCTTCCTACGAAGAGCAAGCAGGTAGCCAAGAATTACTTGAAACCGGGATCAAAGTCATCGACTTACTTTGTCCCTTTGCTAAAGGCGGCAAAGTCGGTTTATTCGGCGGTGCGGGTGTAGGTAAAACCGTTAATATGATGGAACTTATTCGTAATATTGCGATTGAGCACAGTGGTTATTCTGTGTTTTCTGGCGTAGGCGAGCGGACACGTGAGGGTAACGACTTTTATCATGAAATGAAGACCTCTGGCGTCTTAGATAAAGTATCCTTGGTGTATGGTCAAATGAATGAGCCACCAGGTAACCGTTTGCGTGTTGCATTAACTGGCTTAACCATGGCTGAAAAATTCCGTGACGAAGGGCGCGATGTGTTGTTGTTCATTGACAATATTTATCGTTATACCTTGGCAGGGGTTGAAGTCTCTGCTTTATTAGGACGTATGCCATCAGCGGTAGGCTATCAACCCACACTTGCTGAAGAAATGGGGATGCTACAAGAGCGGATTACCTCAACAAAAACCGGATCTATTACTTCAATTCAGGCGGTGTATGTGCCTGCGGATGACTTAACCGACCCGTCTCCTGCAACTACGTTTTCGCATTTGGATGCAACTGTTGTGTTATCGCGTCAAATCGCAGAAATTGGGATTTATCCGGCGGTTGATCCGCTCGACTCAACCTCGCGTCAGCTTGATCCGTTGGTTGTCGGGCAAGAGCATTATGATACCGCGCGTCGTGTTCAACAGACCTTGCAGCGTTACAAAGAATTAAAAGATATTATCGCGATTTTAGGGATGGACGAGTTGTCTGAAGAAGACAAACGCGTGGTATCTCGTGCGCGAAAAATCCAGCGCTTTTTGTCACAGCCTTTCTTCGTTGCAGAAGTGTTTACAGGCTCTCCAGGAAAATATGTGCCACTCAAAGAAACCATCAAAGGCTTCCAAGCGATTTTAGCTGGTGAATATGATGATTTACCTGAGCAGGCCTTTTATATGGTCGGCAGCATTGAAGAAGCGGTTGCAAAAGCCAAAACATTGTAAATAGGGTAAAAAATCATGGCGAGTACAACGCATTTAGATATTGTGAGCGCTGAAAAAGAAATTTTTTCGGGCTTGGTTGAAATGGTAGTGGTCAGCGGGGAGCTCGGCGAGTTAGGCGTCACCCCAGGCCACGCGCCCCTGCTCACCATGATTAAACCCGGAGAAATTCGGATCACGCGTCAAGGTGGTGCCGAAGAAACTTTTTATGTATCGGGCGGAATGCTAGAAGTTCAGCCGTATGTGGTGACTATTTTAGCGGATGTGGTTGTCCATGTGAGCGATTTATGTGAAGAAGCTGCCCTGGCCGCCAAAGCCCGTGCTGAGGAGTTGTTAACGTCTGCAGCAGAGATCGATTACTCAAAAGCCACAGCAGAATTAGCCCGCGCCGCTGCGCAAATTCGTGCAATTCAGAAGCTACGTAAAAAGAAACACTAGTCAACGTCCTTAAAATTATTTTACACTCGAATACCCCCTCTCTCGCGCTAAAAGTTTGAACAGTATGTTGATGTCATTCGCGGGGGAGGGGATTGATCGGAGTATATTAAAGCTTTGCAACAAGGAATGTAGATGAAATCCTTTGGCTACTACCATCAACATGCTATTCAAGACTTTAACCTCATTGAAATAGAGCTGCCAACGCCACTCCTTCGCGACAACGATCTTCTAGTTCGTGTAAAAGCAGTCTCAGTGAATCCAATTGATTACAAAATTAGACAACGACACTCTAGCGAAAATGATACACCTGTTATTTTAGGGTGGGATGTTGCCGGTGTGGTTGAACAGGTGGGTAAAAGCACCAAAGGATTTAACATCGGTGATGAAGTGTATTATGCCGGCGATCTGAATCGACCTGGCGGTAATGCCGAATTTCAAGCGGTTGATCACCGACTCGCTGCACACAAGCCTAAGTCTTTGTCGTTTATAGAGGCAGCCGCACTGCCACTGACCGCAATAACAGCATGGGAAGCCTTACTTGAGCGAAATTATTTTAGCTATACACATGACACGAAAGTATTAATCATCGGTTCCGGCGGCGTCGGGCTCATGGCGATTCAAGTATTAAAAGCAAAAACTGATTGTAGGGTCATTGCTACGTCCTCAAGAGATGAAACGCGTGCATTAACTCAAAAAATGGGTGCAGATCTCATTATTAATCATAAAAACGGGCTACGCGAAGAATTGGATAAAGCCGGTGTTGGCGAGCTCGATTTAGTCTTTTCTACCACACACTCGGATCAGTATTTAAAGCATATCCCATCCTTATTACGTCCTTTTGGTCATTTTGTTTTAATTGATGACCCTGGTGAATTGAATATTACGAGTTTCAAACAAAAGTCACTCTCAGTTCATTGGGAGCTGATGTTTACCAAATCGTTGTTCAATTATCAGCTTGAAACGCAAGGACACATTCTCGCAGAAGTTGCAGCACTCATTGACTCAGGAAAAATGAAGTCAACGGCCAATCTTGTCTTAGACGGCTTAACGATCGCGCATCTTAAAGAGGCACATGAGACGTTAGAGTCGGGACAATCAATCGGGAAGATAGTCATTAGGGTCTGAAAATATCGTAGGGTGGGCAAAGGAGCCGCGCGTTGAGCCTACTAGTGTCCGGTAACCCTCTGGCGACGTGCCCACCGGTAACTCGGAGCCACCGGTGGACACGTCGCCAGAGGGGTTTTAGCAACCGATAAAATCAAAGTAAGGCTCCTTTGTCCACCCTACAAGATAAACAATTGATCTAGTGTCACCACAGCACTCACCAACTCCTCAGCGTAGAGTGTAGGCCTTATTCCGGCGGCTGAAATCATCACAAGAAATAATTGTTTTTCGGTTTTAGTTTTAGCTTTAAATAAAGCAAGTTTACGTTGTAAATTTTTAGCATAGGGTTTGTCAATGACGAAAGGCTCCTGGGTAAATTTTATTTCACACAAGGTGATTGCGCTATCGTTTCTATCGATTAATAAATCAATTTGTGCGCCTTCTTCTAACAGACCTTTCGGAATAAAGCGCCATGAATCAATCGTAATGCCAGAGGTAATGTTTAGCGCGGCAACGATTTGATCGATGTGCTTCATGCAAACGCTTTCAAATGCATAACCTGCCCATGCTTTATAGGATTGAGAATTGCTTTGGGCTATCCAATGGTCGCGTGTATATTTTTGGCGCTTATGTTGATTCATCCAATGCAGTTGAAAGAGGGTAAATTCGTCAATTAATTTATAGTATTCACCTATTTTTTTACCCCAAGAAACTCGTTCTTCAATAAAGCCAGACTCACTTAAGTTTCGTAAACGCTCGGTTAGGCGTCCTCCATTGGTTGAAAGAGTTGCTTGACGTTCAATCTCAGCACGGGTTAATCCCCCTTTATGGGTGGAAAGTAGCGTGACAATCTCTAAGTAGGTTTCTGAATGATCAAAAAGAGATCGATATAACTTACTGAACTCGTTTTTTAAGGGTGAACTTGTATCAAATAGAATGGCTTGTATATTTTGCTCGGCACTCAGCCCTGTTTCTATATAATTAAGGTAATAAGGAATGCCACCTAGCGCCATGTATAATGTTAAAATATGTCGATGATTTAACTTTATTTTCTTATATCTAAGAAATGCCTTGGTTTCATATAGGTTGAACGGCATCAAGCGCATTTCAATGGTGACTCGATTGTGTAGCCCACCTTTATCATAAATAATATTATTCAATAGCCAAGAGGCAGAAGATCCACAAACGACCAGAATAATATTCTTGAGTTTAGACCAATGGTGGTTCCAATAATAATCAATATGTTGAAGCAATCTTGATCGCGGGGTTGCTAGCCAAGGAAGTTCATCTAAAAAGATAACAATTTTTTTATTGGGGTGATTGATTAACTGTTGATTTAATATTGAAAATGCTTCACTCCAAGACGTGGTTTTGAGCGGTGCACCACTAAAAAAAGTGGTGGACACAGCTTCCAAGAAGCGCTCAAGCTGTACACGCATGCTATCTTTTCGAGTGCCTGTCGCATGAATAAATAGGCATTTTTTATTCTCAAAAAATTCTCTGACAAGATATGTTTTACCCACACGCCTACGCCCGTATACGACAATAAATTCGGACTCGTTGGATAAAAAGGCTTTGTTTAATAGCTTTTGCTCTTTGTCTCTACCAATGATCATCAAGTTGCCCCAAAAAAGTGAGCCACTTATAAGTCTATTATAAGTGGCTCACTTTTTCAAGTTTATTAAAAAAGTGAGCCACTTATAGAATGGTTATAAGTGGCTCACTTTTATGTTCGCCCTAGGGTCGTATCTGCCCATCCCCCAAAATAACCCATTTATAACTGGTTAAAGCATCTAACGCCATCGGACCACGAGCATGTAATTTCTGTGTGCTAATACCAATTTCCGCTCCCATTCCAAACTGCCCGCCGTCAGTAAATGCAGTTGAGGCATTGACGTACACAGCGGCTGCATCAATATGGTCTAGGAAATAAGCGATGGTGGTTTTTTCTTCTGCAAGAATCGCTTCACTATGACCTGAGGTGTATTTCATGATATGGCGGACAGCTTCTTTGACTGAAGAAACGGTTTTGACGGACATCTTGTAAGACAAGAATTCCTGACCAAAATTTTCTGCAGTAGCTTGATGGAGCAAATGGTTAGGATAACTGGGTTCAAGGACGTGATAGCTGGGCTCATCTGCAAAAATTTCAACTTGTTGATGTGCAAGTAAGTCTACGATTCTTGGTAAATCAGGCAACCGCTTTTCATGAATAATCAGCGTATCTAATGCATTACAGACACTGACTCGTCTTGTTTTAGCATTGTTAATAATTAAGCGCGCTTTTTCTATATCAGCACTTTCATCAACGTAAGTATGCACAATACCTGCCCCCGTTTCTATAAAAGGGATGCTTGCATGTTCACGTACAAAATTGATGAGTGCTTGACTGCCTCTCGGGATACAGACATCGACTAAATTATTCGCCTTTAAAAGCGTCTGTGTCGCTTCTCTATCTAAAGGCAATAAATAGACGGCATGATGACCCACCTCATGCTGCCTCAAGACGGTGTGTATGAGTTCGACTAATATTTGATTTGTATGAAAGGCTTCTTTTCCCCCTTTCAATACACACGCATTACCGGTTTTGAAGCACAGCGCAAAGGCATCAATGGTCACGTTAGGTCTTGATTCATAGATAATAGCGACCACTCCTAGGGGAACGGAAACCTTTTGAATGTGCAAGCCGTTTTCAAGGCGTTTTTCACTCAAAGTCACCGTCCGTGGATGCGATAAAGAAGCAACAGCTTCAATATCGTCCGCAATAGAACAAATCCGCTCTTCAGATAAAAGAAGCCGATCATATTTGGGGTCGTTGTTATTTAAGAGCGATAAATCTTTCTTGTTTGCTTCAATGATTTGATGTGTGGATTGGCGTAGAAGCTTCGCCAGCATGAGCAAAACGTCATTTCGTTCTTCCTCGTCAAGGCCCCTTAAATGATAGCTCGATTCTTTAACCAGCTGAAGCTGGCTAACCACCTCATTTTTCATGAAAATACCCTTAAAAAATATGCAAATGATCGTAATGAATAAAGACTGGTTTTTCCTGTTGGCCCACCCACTCACTTAATTTAACAGCATCATATTTAGCAACGCCAACGCCAATTCTTTGTCCTTCTAATGTCAGGATATCGACTAAATCACCGCGTTTAAACTGACCCAGGAACTTCTCGATGCCGACAGGCAATATACTGATCACCCGTTTATTTTCTTTGATGATGTTCAATAAGCAGGGGTTAATAAAGATGGAACCCGTGTTTTTATCGGTATTATAGGCAATCCATCTTTTTATATTTGATTTTTTCTTAGACGGTAAGATGGTGGTCCCGATAGTCTCTTGATTCATAATGCGAGTAATGGCGTCAGGCTGAGCCATACTGGCGATATGGGTGGTGATCCCAAGTGTTGACATTTTTCGAGCAGTACCCAGCTTGCTTACCATGCCACCTCGTCCATGCAGGCTTTTAAACGCGGCAACCTCGGGCCAACCCTCGTTCGGATTAATCAGCGAAATAAGTTTTGAGGTGGGATCATGCGGATGACCCGTATAGACGCCTTCTACATTACTGATAATAATCAGTTTATCAGCGTTCATCTGGGCGGCAATCAGGCCGGCTAATTCATCATTATCAGTAAACATGAGCTCTTCAATGGCCACACTATCATTCTCGTTGATGATCGGCACAATATTTTTATGGTCTAATATTTCCTGAAGTAAGCGCGAAATATTAAGATAATGCCGCCTGGTTTGAAAATCTTGTTTGGTCAGCAACAGTTGGGCGGCAAGTATGTTGTGTACTTTAAACATCGAAGCATAGAGGTGCATCAATTCATGTTGGCCGACGGCTGCTAATACTTGTTTTTCTCCAAGGGAACTTCCATATTGACGCCCCAGTAATTGATAGGCTGTTTTACGCCCAGAGGCAACTGCACCAGAACTCACGAGGACTACATGATGGCCTGTTTTTTGTAGCCTCACGATTTGCTCAACTAACTGGAGCATGGTGGGTTCGAATGGTGTTCCGTCACTTGCTAAAATACTTTGTGTGCCGACTTTAATCACAACTTTCATGGTATCAGTGCTACTTAAGTACGATCAATATGTTGTTTTATATTACAACCATTTTGCACAATGCTCAACTACCGTAGGACAATATCCGAGCCGCGACCGTGAGGGAGCGGAAATTTTAAAAATTCCGCTTCCTCACGGCCGCGGCTCGGATAAATCCTGCCATTACCCAGGCTCGACATCCTCATGATATTTATCTTTTCGGGATGGCCGCGCATGCAGTGAAGCATCACAGTGGTAGCGTCTGTAAAAACAATCTTGTTGGTGCAGGGTTTTGGTGAACCAGGCGTTGCGTTCACTATTGTTTTTGAAGGCATAGAGCGAATCTAGATGGAGCTCTTCAAAAAAATGGGCCAAAATTTGTTCGTTTTTTTGACTGACTTTGTCGACCATGTCTTGGGTAAACTGTGTAATGAGGCGGGTGTCATGCGATGTCGTATAGGCTTGCTCTAGCTTAGTTTGGTTGTCTTGAATCGTTTTTTCCAGTTGTTGATATTGGCTTGCAATATAAGCTTGTCGGGTTTGGAAATCATAGGAGATGCCTTTGTCTGGATCGTGGAGAAACGCCAGGGTTTGTATTTTTCTAAATTGCCAGAATAGGGTGTGATCATCTGCTTTGTCGGTGGCGCTGGTTAAACGCGTGGGGATTTTTTCGAGACCAAAATAAATGGGGAGATAAACACTAAGGCCAGGCATGCCGAGTGCGATGTATTCGATATTTGAAATCGATACATCATCGTTGTCTAGTGGGGGGTAAACTGCTGTGATGTGTGCGTTGCTGGTTCTGGGGTTGGCAATGGGATAGTAAAAAGGATGGGTGCTTTCATGTTGATAGGACCACAGGTAAGGATCAAACTCGGGATAATCTTCATAATGACTCATTTGTATTTTTTTAATGTCACTCAGTCGAATGGGGTGTTCTGGTTCAAGAAACATGGGATAACTATTGTCCATGAGGATGCTGTGGTTAAATGGGCGCGTGGAGGGATTGAGGATGTGTTGGGCATAGGCAATGCGTACATAATTATTATCTCGATTGTTCTCGCGTTGCAGATCACCATAAGCGTATTTGAAATTAAACACGCCATTTTTGTAGTATGCAAAGCCATGTTGACTGGCAAATTGAATCGGATTGTTATTTTGGTAGTGAGAAAAGAGATACGTGTAGGTTTCTGGTAGGTATTCTTGAATTTGACCTGGGCCATTCGCCGCTACAAAATAGTAGTTATCAGGGATGCGAATGGCAACCCATTGGTGGCCGCTTAAGGTTTCAAGATACCAAGCTTCATTTGCATCTGCAATTTGTACACCAAATCCCCATCCATCATTCACACCACGGGTTTCAATGGCTTGACCTAATATTTTAATGCCTTCTTTAGCCGTGGTTGCACTGGGCATCACAATGGCAGGGATGTTAGGTTCAGATACCCCTTGTCCGGATTGACTGGGTGGGTCGAGAGATAAAACCATGCGACTGCTTTGAATGGTTTCGGTCGCACTTATGGAGACGCCAAATCGATTTGTTGAAACTTGTGGCATGTCATAGGAAGGATCAAAGGCGAGATCCCAATAGGGCAGGCCGCTGTAGAGTTTATTTTTTTCATTTAAGATATACCATTTCAGGGTTTTGGCGCGTCTAGCGTCTTTAGAATCAGAGTTTCGTGAAATGAGCGGCACATGCGATGCAGTGGCTTTTTTTCCGGCAATAAGGGTGAAACAAGCGGAGCTATTGAGGGGAACCATGAGGCATAAGTATATGAAAAAATGGAGTTTTTTAAACATAAATTCAGTAGTTGATGTGTTTCAGGATCACATTATACATTGATTGATCAAAAAGCTCAGCACTTTTCTAGAACGCCAGGGCAACTGCATCTTAATTTTTGTTCAAAAAACGTCCGAAGTATCCGAGCCGCGACCGTGAGGGAGCGGAAGTTTTAAAATTTCCGCTCCCTCACGGTCGCGGCTCGGATACTTCGGTTACCCTGTTTAGGGCGTCCCGGATTGTTGTTTTTAGGGCGTAGGGTAGTGACGTGAGTTTGAGGGCCTGTAGAGAAAGGAGTCGGTATAGATTTTTTTGTTCTGGACAGCTTAAACCATTAAGGTGTTGCTGGATGGTTTGCAAATCGCCTCTTGCGATAGGGCCTGTTAAGGCATCTTTAAAGGTCGGATAACGCGTGATGTTGAGCAGTGTATGTTGCATGATGTCTTGAATGGCTTGTTGTTGTTGCGTTGAGGTGAGAGGGGTCTCTTCTAGTAAACTTGCGGCGAAGGTTGCAAGCGTAATGAGGTGATTAGAGGCGAGGACTCCGGCCAGATGGCAGTTATTTTTTTGTAAAGAAGAGATGGGGGTGACGATGGCTCCACAACGCTCAAACAGCTGGCCGAGTAATATTTGCGTGGGGTCATCCCCCTCAACAAAACAATAACAGTCTTGAAAAGAGGATGGGTTGATTTGAGTCACATCATAGGGGGTAAAGGGGCGAAAAGGATGCAAACTCGCAAGGTGGCCTCCTTTGGCTCGTAATACTTGCAGAGCGTCGCAGGTGAGTGCGCCACTAAAATGCACGTAGTGCTGTCCTCTCTCGAGATGAGGGTGTAAGGCCAAGGTGTTGGCGATCGCTTGAATGCTGTCATCTGAGATGGCAATAAACGTTAGTTGTGCGGGGGGGAGTTGGTGTAATTGATCGGTGGCCAGTTTTGCTTGGCATAACGCTTGGAGATGCGATGCTTTTTTTAAATCTCGAGCATAAATACATTGAATGGTCGTCAAAGGGGCTAGGGTCATGGCAAGATGCGTCGCTAGGCGGCCTGAGCCGATGATGTTTAGGGTGTACATGAAGCATTGACCAGGTTACGAATTTCCAAGATGACATCAGATGCAATAAGCCCACGCTCACCTTTGCTTGCCGCACAATCAGCCGCCAAAGCATGAATTAAAACACCAAGACAAGCGCTTTCCATGAGGGGGATATGCTGCGCAATCAGGCCTGCAATGATGCCGGTAAGGACATCGCCCATGCCTGCAGTCGACATACCAGGGTTACCGGCATGGCAAATAGAAGGTACGATAGGCTGCTGGCCAATGAGGGTATGCATGCCTTTTAAGATCGTGATGCCAGGGTAAGTTTGGGTCAGCTCAAGAAGCGCTTGCATGCGATCGGCTTGAATGTGTTGTGTCGAGCAGCCTAAAAGGCGCGCAGCCTCACCAGGATGTGGGGTATAAAGGTGGTGGGGTTCACCCTGATAATGCATCGTGGGCAACAAATTGAGTGCGTCGGCGTCAAACACAATGGGGGTGGTTTTAACCGATAAAGTCGTTTCAAGCAAAGCACGTCCCCAGGGGGTAGTGCTTAACCCAGGACCAATCACAATGACGCTGGCGCGCTTGAGAAGGGCGGGTAAGGCCTGATGATGTTCAATGCCATGACACATGAGCTCCGGGCGCGTGGTTTGAATGAATGCGGCATGAGCAGGATGCGTTGCGATACTGACACTGCCCGCACCTGTGCGCAGTGCAGCTTCTCCTGCGAGACGGACAGCGCCAGAAAAGCCTGGATGTCCGCCGATGATCAGAACGTGACCGAAATCACCTTTGTGTGAATCTCGTTTTCTTGGCGAGAGCAACGCTCGGTAGCGGTCGAAAACGAGTGGCTGAGGGGTTAATTGGGCAGACATAGATAAATCATGCTCAATGAAGAAACAAGGCCAACCGCCCAAATGAGCGTGCGTAGGACATCGCGATCGATTAAATAGAGCACATGATAAACGACGCGTGAAACCAAATAGAGAATAGCCAGATGTTGGATGGTTTCTGAGTCGTGTTGTGTTGCAATCGCGGTGAGCGCTGCGCACGCAAAAATCAGCAATGACTCAAAGCTATTTTGATGGGCAGCAACGGCGCGCGCACCAAAACCCGTTAATGCGGCTTGTTGGTCTCGAGGGGTACGGTTATTGTATCCGCCCGGTTGATTTTTCATGGCAATCGCGACGGGAATTTTAGAGAGGTAAGGAAACAGGCAAGCAATGAATAAACATAACACTAATGTATACATGGCGTAGCTCCTATGGGTAGTGACGGTTTTAGTATAACGGGATTAGATCGTTATGGCGAGTGTGCGCTTAGAGCAACCGCATCTATATTACTCGACTTTAGCCAATTTTCATCACTATACCCAGCTCTGTACAACCTGTTAACACAGTATTTTTCAAAGTCTGCAAATTACGATGACTTTTAAAAATAGAAACCAATAATATATCGGGTTATGCTTACCGATGAAGTTAGATGCAACACCCTTCGAGACGGCGCGTTAAGCTTTAGTGCCATTGATTTAGATAGAGTATGCGCCTCCTCAGGGCGAACGGACATTGGAGCGGAAAATGGCTAAAGTCCAGTATTAGCTTTATTATTAAATACCGCAAGCGTTTGCGGATTTAGACGATCTCGCCCTGAGATTTGTAAGTTGGGCCAAGGCCCAACTTACGGTTTATGTTTTCTTGAATTACATGATGCTACAACGGTGTTCTTTAGGTTTACCCGCAGCTTGCTTAGGTTGTGGAAACACACTATGTTGAGCGAGCGCGGTAGAAGCTGCTGCTGGAGCTGTTTCTTCTGTAGGTGTAACAACACGTCCTCTTTCTAAGACGTCATCAACAGCACGACCTAGATTTTCATGGACGGCTACAGCTGCTTGGCTGCCTATCCCGTACATTGCCAAAAGCTCAGCAATCGGATCTTTTGCAAACATGACGCGACAGAGCTCGATAGCATGACGAGCTGAAGCCTCAAAGCCAAACTCAGGATTTGCAACACCTGCGACTTTAACTTGACGTACTACGGTAGCAATATATTGAATGACGTCATTTCTTTCTAGGTCAGTCTGTGTGAATTGATCAAGTCCTAACTGGCCCAAAAGCGTGATTTGCTCAGGCGTCATGTTATGGATGATTAATTTTGTCTCAATTCCCGCAGCCCAGGTTGGAAACGCTCGGTTTTTTAAGTGGCTGAGTTCTTCATGTACTTTTTTTACATAATTCAGGAATTGTCCTAAATTAATACGACGCGCCCTATAAAGCTGGCGTATATCTTGACCCGCATGCTCTCCAAGTGGCGCACAAGCCCTTGCGAGATCACTGCCACCTTCCAGAACTTGGCGAACTTGCGGGTTGGTCAGTGCGGTAGCAAGATCATCCATGTCTTGAAAGTTAGTCAACTCTCTTTCAGTCCGTTGAAACAGGTCGTTACCTAGCCAGCCTTCAATCAAGCCTAGATCGGGCGCAACCGCTCCAGTGTAGGCAAGCGCGTTTATTTTGGTTAAAACCTGTCTGGCTATCAATTCAAATGGTGCGCCTCGATTCGCTGCTTTGGCCATTTGAAGACCCATCAAGGCGCTCATGGCGATCAGGTCATTTCCAAGAGAATTTTGAAAACCGTTTTGCTCTAAAATCACCCACTCTGCGGCGGTGAATTGATTAACGTAGATGTTGCAGATTGGATTTGATCGCACCCAAGCTGGAATAGTTGGACCAGGCATAACAACTCCTAATGAAATTCGCGAGCCACTATTTTACACAGAGTGCATTTGTTTGTCAAAATTCATCTCATTTGTAAACGGATCGCTCTGGATGACGTCAGGAAGACGTAGGGTGGACAAAGGAGCCTCATGATGAGCTTGAAGAATACTGCGTTCTTTCGGGCGACGTGTCCACCGGTCACTCGGGGCCGTTCGAGCATTTCAGGCGGCCCGAGCCACCGGTGGACACGTCGCCTTTTAGGTTTTGCTAACCGATAACATCTGTGCCAGGCGCCTTTGTCCACCCTACAGCTTTCGGCGTTATTGCTAACGGGATGTGGTAAGCTACCTTTTTTGTATTAATATAAAGGTTCTTTTATACTGTTTCTGATCACATTAACAGGGATGTTAATGTTAAATTAGGAGTAAAAGCCTTTGCCTACTAAGTTACATCAACTCAATCGGTATCTACTGAGCATGCTTATGTTAAGCAGCCTTTGCCTCATAAGCGAGCGCGCATTGTCCGAGAAAACCGTCTCTGTTGAAACGCCAGAACCGATTGGGAATTTTGCATTACGTAAATCTCAAAGACCAGGTGCTTTTTATTCGTTTGGGTCTAAAATTTTAGAGCCAGGTCAAGTGCAGTTGGCGATGAAACCTAATATTTTTAAAGAGACGGGTTCACGTTTTATTGGGTCGCCAAACACCATCCAGTTTGGCACTTCAGAGCATACGTCGTTCTTTATTGCGCTCCCCGTGACCCTCGATGCGCAAAGAAAAACATCGCATGGGTTAACCGATCATTCGGGTATCAATAATTTAGGGGTGCAGGGAGAGTATGAGTTTTTATCTCATGCTAGTGCACAACAAACGGAGAATGCAGGCGTATTGTTTGGCATTACCGCACCCACGGGGGCCCGAAACGTCACTTCACCGTGGACCAGCTTTTTTGGGGGAGGGACTTACACGCATGCCTGGGTCGATTGGCTATTTTTTTCGTCTGCAGGTTATTTAGTTTTTGAAGGCAGCGAGCCGATTCGTCCGGGAAACATTTTTTATTTTGAAGTGGGCGGTGGCTATAATTTGATGTACGAATCTAAAAAATCTAATGTGAATATTTTTTGCGAAATCAATGGCCAGTCTAGCGAGCAGGATCCTGCGAACAAGCTAAACTTATCCGGTGGACACTCACTGGGCGCACTGATGCGCCCTAGTGGTAGTGCGCTATCTGATGGTTATTTACTCTATGTCTCACCTTCACTATGGTATTCTAATAACGATTGGATTGTGCAGCTCGGGGGGTCTATTCCCATTGCACAGCGTTGGGCGAATACCCCAGAAAAAGTTGATTATTATGCCTCATTAGCGGTTTTGTATACCCTAAATTAGGGTGTTTGCACGGATGATGCTGAGATGCCGTAGGGTGGGCACGTCGCCTTGGATGATCCAGCAACCTGCAATTTTATCGCTAGGCACCGAAGCCCACCCTATATATGGACCCATTTTGTTTTTCAAGCAATATTAAAAAATAAACATGCATTAAAATAGAAGTAAGGTTGCACCTATATATCCGACCTGTTTATGAATGCAAAGCATTCTGGCCATTATGAAATCCGCGCTT